>JBHYGP010000618.1:0-7559 GCA_051858935.1 Sphingomonas sp. | reverse complement strand
ATCCATATCGGCGCGAAAATCAAGGATCGACAGGCCATAGGTCAGCGTCAGCACCGGGCTGGCGCTGGTATCGGGCGCAGCGACAGTGACGGTGCCATTGGCGACGGTCACCACCATCGAATTGGCCTGCGCGCGCAAGATCATCAAATCCCAGGCGGTGGCATAATACTGCACGATCACCGGATATTGCGTGCTGGTGCTGCTGACCTTCGGGGTCAGACCGGCGGCGCTGATCAGTTTTTCGATCATCGCGCTGTCGGTCATATTTTCAAAGATCGCGTTCTGGCGGGCGATCGTCATCGCCATCGCCTTGTCGCTTGCCTCGACCACCAGCCGCGACGGGCCGTCGACGCTCGCCTCCAGCCCCTGTCGGACGATCACCCCGCCGAAAACCTGGGTCAGGCTGGAGCCGTAGCCGATCGAGATGGTCAGCGCGACGCCGGGGATCAGCGACGCGCTTTCGCTGATCGGGAAATTCTCGTCGGCCGCGCTGCCATCGGAGATCACAAGACGCGCGCGCGGCAGCTTGTTGACCCCGCTCCACGTCTCGATGCTGACCACCTGATAGCTGGTGTCGAGCGTCGAGCCATTGACCTTGATCTCGAACGCAGGCGGCGTGGTGGCGAGTTGATCGGGGGACGGTGCGGTCATGTCGTCGCTCCACTGAGCGGCGGGAACAGCAATTGCGTGCCGGGCGGCACGTCGCGAAAGCTGAGCAGCCGGTTGAACTCGGCCACGCTGCGATAATAGCCGCTGTCGCCATAGACCTGGTAGCATAGCAGCGGCAGCGTATCCCCCGCCTGCACCGTCACCAGATGCGTCATGTCGGGGGAATTCTTGTTCGCCTCCTTCGCCAGCTGGGTCTCGCTGGTGTAGGACTGGAACGTCACCGCGACCTTGGCGCGCAGCGGCGTGCCATCCGGCCGGAACAGCGTATAATTGACATTCATCGTCGCCAACACGCACTGGAATTGCAGCTGCGCCCAGGCGAGGATCAGGTAATTGGGGCTGTGGATGTCGCCGTTGAGCGTCGCCGCCAGCGTGGTGAACTGCGCGATCGCATCGGCGACGCCATTGGCATAGCTCTGCCCCTGCGCCAGCGGGATCACCCCGGTCGCGTCGAACACCAGCTCGAACGACACTTCCTCACGCGCCACCCGGTTGAACTCGGGCGACGGGCCGCTGCTGCCCTGTGCCTGGCGGTCGTTATAGTTGATGTTGGTGCTGTGCGTGTAGCTGGCCGGGTTGACCCACACGGCAAAGGGGTCGCCGACCTGCGACGAAAAGCCGGGGTCGGAATAGGCGGTAATCACCATCTTCGCGGGCGCGGTTACCGGCACTTCATCGCCCTTCGCGCAGACGCAATTCGCGCAACACCTGCTGAACGCAGGACTGGACGATCGTCTCGACCCGCGCCGGGGTCATCGGATCGACGGGCGGCGTCCCCGCCGACGCGCCGGTCGATGGAACAGGCGCGCTTGGCGGCGGCGCGTGGCCGATCGCGATGTGAACGCCGATCTCGCTGATTTCCAATGCCATGGTTCGCCCTCCCCGGCGGTCAGCTTGCGCTTCCTGCGCTCTGCGTCAGCTGGCGGGTGACGGTGGTGTAGGCGACCTCGAGCGTCTCGGTGAGCACGTCGTTGCTCTTCGAATCGAACTGGCCGACTTCCCATTTCACCGGCCAGGCATTGTCGAAGGTCCAGGTGACGAGCGGCTGCCCGCTCGGCCCCAACAGGCTGACGATCAGCACCTGGGTCTGGATCGCGCTGCCCAAAGTCGACCCCACCGTCTGCTCGGCCCATTGCGCCAGCGTCGAGCTTTGCGTGACGTACCCGCGCTTCAGCACCAGGTTGGAATGCTTTGTGACGCCCGGCAGCTGGTGGACATAGGAATTGACGCCGCCTTCCTGCACCTCCTCGATCTCGACCTTGGGGTCGATGCCGGAGACGGTCTGAAAGGCGGCGTCGATCGCCGTCTGCCCCTGCGATTGCGATCCCGCGATCGCGACCGCAAAGGCAAAGGCGGGCGGTGGGTAATAGTTGGTGTCGGTCATCCCGGTCAGGCGATCGCCACCTTGAGCGTCTCATACGCGATCTCGATGCTCTCGACCGCGACCTCATTGCCGTCCGACTTGAGGTCGGTGCCGGTCAGCTTGGTCGGCCATGCATTGTTGAGCGTCCAGATCATGCGCGGCGCGCCGGTCTCGTCGAGCAGGTTGACCACCACGGTCGAGCGCGTGATCGTGTTCATCGCGATCGAGCTGAACCAGGTCCAGAGCGTCTGGTCGGTCACGAAAATGCCCTTCTTCATCGTGACGTTACCGACCTTTTGCAGGCCGGGCATCTTGATCGGGGCAAAGATCGCGCTGTTGCCCGCGCGATATTCGATGATCTGCGCCTCGGAATCGAGGCCGGTGACTTCCTGAAACACCGGATTGCCGGGGATGCCGGTGACCGAGAAATAGAATTTGGGCAGCGGCCAGGTCGTGTTTTCTGCAGACATGACAATCTCCTGTCAGAATGGTTGAGCGGGCGTGGATCAGCTGCCCATCGTCTGGGTGAAGGTGAGTTCGATGAACTCGGCCGGGTGGATCATCTGGAGCGTGACCGCGACGATCATGTAGCCGTCGAGGACGTTCTGCGACGTCATCGTCGTGCCAAGGCCGCACGACACGGTGAACGCATCGCTCGACTTGGCCCCCATCAGGCCGCCCTGTTGCCACAGACCCGTGAGGAAGCTGGAGATCGACGCGGTCACCGTCGCCCAGGTCGTCGCGTCGTTCGCGGCGAACACATAGGATTGCAGCGCCGTCTTGATCGACTGTTCGACATAGATCAGCGTCCGCCGCACCTGGACGTAGCGATAGTCGTTGCTGTTCCCGTCGAGCGTACGGGCACCCCACACCACCGTCCCGCGGCCCGGCTGGGCACGCAGCACGTCGATCGCCTGGCCGTTGGTCGGCACGTTGAACCCGGCCTGTTCCCCGTCGCTCATATTGTAGAGCGGCCCGTTGACCCCGGCGAGCGCGATATTGGCCGGCGCGTTCCACACCCCGCTCTGCGCATCGCTCTTGGTCCACACGCCTGCGAGCAAGCCGCTGGGCGGCGCGATATTCATGTTCTTGGCGATCAACTGCTCGATCTGGGAGAACACCGGAAGCGCGTTGAGCAACAGATTGTCGAGGCTGGTCTGCCATTGCGACAGCGCGGCGGGGGTGTCCGCCGTCGGATCGGGATAGCCCGCCGCATCGACCGAATATTGCACGGTGTTGGCGGTCCCGAAGCTCGACCCCAGCGGGAAGGCCGCAGCGATCGCGCCCTGGATCGTCTTCAGCTGCGTGCCGCCATAAAGCTGGTTGGCCTGGGTCGTCAGGATGTTGTTGACGATCGAATTGTCGCCGTCGCCGGTCGCCTGCAAATTGGTGAACAATATGTCCGACGTGCCCACCACCGACGTGTTGAGCGCAGGAGCATAGGCGACGCCATAGCTGACACTCGCCACCTGCGGTGCGATTGCTTCCGACAGATTGCCCTGGCATTCGACCAGTGCGTCATAGCTGTTCGCGCCCATGCAGCCGGGCAGGTCGAGGATCGCGACGCGATCCTGCAACGAACTGGCCTGCGCCAGCATCGCGATCGCCACCGATGCATAATCGTCCTGCGACAACTGACACGCCTCCGGCACCACCAGCATCGTCGGCCCGACCGCATAGCTCGCGGCGTTGACGCCGACCAGCAGCCCGGCGTCGCCTGGCGTCGACGGATCGCCGGTCGCGATCGACCCGGCGAACCAGTCGGCGGGGACCGGATCGGGCAGCGCGGTCGGGAACTGGTTCGCCCAGTAGCTGCCAACCGACACGACATAGCAATTGCCGCCGCCATTCGCGAAGAACAGGCGCATCTGCCAATAGAGGTTGAACTGGTTCGGCTCGCCCGGGAGTGCGGCGGGAGTCAGGGTAAAGCCGGTCGATGCGACGGCCATCCCCGCGCCGCTTGCGCCGGGGCTGCCGCTCGGCGCGGCGGTAGTGAAATTGGCGTAGAAGCTCGGCACCGGGGCCGGAGTCGGCGTACCGCCGCTTGCCGGGGTGGGCGGCGGGGGCGTCTGGGTCACGGTGTAATTCTGCACCGCCGCGCCGCCGAAATAGGTGTTGAACTCGGTCATCGACGAGATCTGCACCGGCGTGTTGTACAGCGACTGGCCCGAGGTCGGATCGCCCGCAAACTCGGTATAGCCGATGAAGATCGGGACGGCGGTCGCCACCCCGACAATCGATGAACCGAAGGCGTCGATTTCGGTAATGTAAACGCCGGGCGTGCTGCGATTAAGGTAGGAACTGGTCGCTGTGGCCATGACTTGATCCCTTCTTCGGCTGGACTTGGGTTACGCGGTGGGGCGGTCGGACGCCTTCTCTTCAGACATAGACAAAGATCTCGGAGCTTCCGCTGAGCACGTCGCTCGGCGACGCCAGCGGCCAGACGGGGGTTGCAGGGGCGGTCGGAAGCTGCGCGACGCTGATCGCGTCGCGGCTGCCGTTCGCGCCCTGGCGATGGCCGCTGAGCGCGAAGCGTTGCGGCGCGCGCTGGCGCAGCGGCAGGGCCTCACTCGCGGTGAACAACACCGCCTGATCGCCATTGGGCAGCGCCTTGGCCGACTTGGTGAAGGACACTGCGTCGCCGCTGATCGCAAGGTCGTCGGCAAACCGCCCGCGCCCCTGCGCAACGATGTAATAACGCCAATAGGTCTCGCGCGGCTGGAAGGCGATTGTCAGGGCAACCGGCTGGATCGCTGCAGGCGTCGGCACGGGGGCCTTGGTGGGCGGCGCTGCCATCGGCGGGATCGGATAGGCCGCCGGGTCGCCGACACCCGCAACCGGCTGGGCCAGCAACAGGTCGAGCAGGACCAGCGACAACGGGTTTTGCGGCACATAGAGCCGCGTCGCTGCAAAGCCCTTGGCGGCGACCGGCTTCCCCGTCTTGCTGGTCAGCAAAACGCTGTACCAGCCATAGGGGAGGCCGCTAAGATCGAACGCGGTCATATCGTCGCTGACGCTCGCCCGCGCTGAGACCGGCGCACCCGACAGGTCGGTCAGTGCCGCCGTGCGCCCTACGGGGGTCGGCACCGACCAGCTTGTGCCGACGACCGGATAGAGCGCCAAGTCCGCGCTCCCATCCAACATCATCCGTCCCGCAACCGCGCTTGCCGTGCGATTGTCGAAGTGCAGGTTCTGAACCATCGGGTTGGTCGTGATCGGCAGGCTGGTGATACCGACGAACCCCGGGTTGGTCGGCACCATCAGAAAGCTGAGCCAGCTCCAATAGCCTTTACCCTGCGGTCCGGCGGCATAACGGCTCCGCACCCATGCGATCATCGCTTCCGCCCGCGCCTGCGTCACCAGCACGCCGAATCCGGTCCCGTGATCCTTGAAGATCATGCCGAGCTGGCTCATCAGCTTCGCGCAATCGGGCGTCGGCACCACGCGGAAATCGGGGCATTCTCCGCCGCTGGCATTGTAATAGCCATGTTCGAACCGGACATCGAACAGCGTGATATAGCCGGTACGCGCGCCCGCCATCGGCGCGGCGCTGTGGCCGCTCGCAGCTCTGCGCATGCCGCTCACGCCCGGCCCTCCGCCATGCCGGTGCCGCCCACCGCATAGCCCCGCCCCTGCATCGCGGTCGATGCGAAGGGGATCATGCGCAGCTTGTAAAAGGCACTGGGCAGATAGCGCGTGCCCAGCATGCTCATCACGTAATTGACGTCGACCGGGCTGAGATTCTCGAACTCCAGCGTCAGCTTGTCGAACGCCGGGTCGAGCGCCGGCGCGTTCGATGCGTCGTAGAACGGCGTCTGCTGGAAATAGGCGATCAACCGCGACAGTGCGGCAAGGCCGTCGCTGTAATTCTTCTCGGTAAAGTTCGCCATGAACATCAGATGGATATCGATGAACAACGGCGGACTGACGATCGCGAGACCCGCCGCGGGATCGGACTTGCGCCCGCCTGACAGCGTCGATTGGTAGGTGCTGATCGTCGTCTCGCGGGTGATGTTGTAAACGCACATCACGATCTTGTCGCGCGCACCCTGGTTCAGCGTGCCGTTATGATCGACTAGGCTGGTGAGGCTGATCCACGCATCGCCGCGACGATCCAGATTCTCCAGATAGGCATTGGCCAGACCAGAGATCGTCTCAAGAGCGTTACGGATCAGGTCGTCAGTCATCGCGTACCGCTTGCCGCCCCCAATTCATTCGAACCCAGTTACCCAGATCGGATATAATGCCGGTCAATAGACGAAATGACACAAGCCGTCTCAAATCAGGACATGCCGTCGCCCTCTTCTACTTCGACGATGGTGAAACGACTTCCCATCGCACGAAGCTGAGACTCCAAATTGTGCCAATATACTGCCGGGTCAGAATACATTAAATACGACGACTTAAATCGAAAATCGGTACAAGTTTACAGACCTATCGATCACAATACGAAAAGCAGGCCGATATCGGGCTACAATTTCCGATTCAAACGATATGTAATGCGTCCGATTCTCGACATGCTACTTGAGCAATCGAGTCACACATGGACTTACGCGATAACGGCAAAAGTCGATTATTGTCCTGTAACGATAATAACATGCATCGCAGAGTCAAGCACCACCGATCGACTCAACCTGTCGATGCCGTTTACCATTACACTTCGAATAATCAGTAGAAATACGCCACACCTTGCATTCGTTATGGTGCGTTTTGCGTAGTTTCCGGCCATACCGGACCAGCATGACTGCTCGCGCGCAGGATACATCATCGGCGCGCGCGAACAGAATCTGTCATCGGCGGGCGCCGCACCCGAATCGCCCGATCCCCGGTTAATGGCGAATGCGACCGGTGCGCCGCATGATGCCCCGATTCCCAGCCTGTCCAGGGCGACGCGCCGAGTCGCGCTATTGCGCCGGCGTCTCCGGCTCTGCCCAGATTCGCATCGCGATCAGGCTGTGCGCGCCGTGCACGCGCATCGTCGTTCCGGCCGAAACCGGCCCGCAGGCAAAGGGGTAGAACAGGCACGCCCAGGATGAATTGGGTCCGCGACCGGGCGCGTTCTCATAGGTCACACCGTCGACCAGATCGATATGAATCCATTGAATGACGCCATTCGCCACGCCGTCGCGCACCGTCAGCACTGTGTCGGTGCGGCCGGGGCCATAGGGGCCGCCCGAGGCAAGGTCCCAGTTGAACAGATCCACCGGCTCACTGCGCAGCACGATCGCCGGGTCGTTCGACGCCGCCTCAAGCGGGTAGCGCGCGAGCGTGCCGAACGGCGCAAGGTCGAACCCCTCGACATCGTCGAGCTCGCGCGCCTTGGCGTGCGGCCAATGGGCAAGCGCGATTCGCAATTGCGCGCGTTCGGGCACCACGCGGCCGCCGGGCTTGAGGAAACGCGGCACCGCATCCGCCAGCGCGGGCAGCACGCCTTCGCACAGCATGTCGTGCGCGATGATCTCCTGCACGATCACATCGACCCGCCCGCCCAGATCGCGATCAACGTCAACCTCGGTCGAATAGCGTG
>JBHYGP010000617.1:0-7598 GCA_051858935.1 Sphingomonas sp. | reverse complement strand
CCAACACCCCGACCTCCGATCCGGTGGCGACGATCGACCAGATCCGCCGGTGCGAGGATGCCGGCGCGGACATCATCCGCGTTTCCTGCCCCGATGTCGAAAGCACGGCTGCGCTGAAGCAGATCGTGCGCGCCGCGCGCGTGCCGATCGTCGCCGACATCCATTTCCACTACAAGCGCGCACTGGAAGCCGCCGACGCGGGCGCGGCGTGCCTGCGCATCAATCCCGGCAACATCGGATCGGCCGATCGCGTCAACGAAGTGGTCAACGCGGCCAAGGCCAATGGCTGCGCCATCCGCATCGGCGTCAACGCGGGTTCGCTCGAGAAGGATCTGCTCGAAAAATATGGCGAGCCCTGCCCCGAGGCGCTGGTCGAAAGCGCGCTCGACCATATCAAGCTGTTGCAGGACCGCGATTTTCACGAGTTCAAGGTCGCGGTGAAGGCGAGCGACCTGTTCCTCGCCGCCGCCGCCTATCAGCAACTCGCCGAAGCGGTCGATTGCCCGCTGCATCTGGGCATCACCGAAGCGGGCGGGTTCGTCGGTGGAACGGTGAAGAGCGCAATCGGGATGGGGTCGCTGCTGTGGTACGGCATCGGCGACACGATCCGCGTGTCGCTCTCCGCCGAGCCAGAGGAAGAGGTGCGCGTCGGGTTCGAGATTCTGAAGGCGCTCGGCATCCGCAATCGCGGCGTGCGTGTCGTGTCCTGCCCGAGTTGCGCGCGCCAGGGCTTCGACGTGATCCGCACCGTCCAGGCGCTGGAGGAACGGCTCCAGCATATCCGCACGCCGCTGTCGCTCAGCGTGCTCGGCTGCGTCGTCAACGGCCCCGGCGAAGCGCGCGAGACCGATATCGGCCTGACCGGCGGCGGCAACGGCAAGCACATGGTCTATCTGTCGGGCGTGACCGACCACATTGTCGAGGACGCCGATATGCTCGAGCATATCGTCAAGCTGGTCGAGGCCAAGGCGGCGGAGATCGAGGCGGTAAACGAGGCCGCGGCGGTAGCGGCGGCGTGATCTCGCGTCGCGGCGCTTTCCTTGTTAAGCTGGTGCAATGAAACCCGAACGCGCCCTGTACGAAGACCTCGACGCGCCGAACCGTGCGCGCCTTCGCGCATTGGCAGACATCGAGGCGGGGCGCGTCGTGCCGCATGAACAGGTCGTCGAATGGCTGAAGACCTGGGGTACGCCGGAAGAGAAACCGATGCCGCCGGAATGGCTCGAGTAATCTGGACGCGCGAGGCGCTTGCCGACCTCGCCGCGATCCGCGCATATATTGCCCAATTCGACCCCGACGCAGCCGCGCGGTTCGCTGCCCGCTTAATTGAAGCTGGAGAGGGCCTGGCGGACTTTCCACGCAAAGGCCCCGAGATCGACGACGGTCTGCGTCGCTGGTCACTCGTGCGTCCCTATGCGATCCGATATCTGATCGACAGCGACGCGGTCTATATTCTCGACATCGTCCATAGGGCGCGCGCCGATCGAGCCTGATCTTCTCCGTGAACCGAGCGCAAGGTCTGGCGGACTTTGCAGGCTAGGTCGACCAGCGAAACCGTTGAACCCAGATGCTGGGAACGGGCTTGCCCGCCGCGTCTCGCGCCGGGTAAAATCGCGCGCGTTTGCGCAGCAAGGTGCACGTTACCTTGTCCAGCGAGTCCGCGCCGCTTGACTGGACGATGGCGCAACCCGTCACCGCGCCATCGGCACCAATGTCCAGGCGCGCCACCGCCTGCCCCCGCTCGCCGGCAATCATCGCTTCACGCGGATAGTCGTTCGGGCTCAGCCACGTCACCGGATCTCTGGCGGGTTCAGCGCGGGTCTTCACGTCGGTCACCAGTTTCGGGTCGAGGCCCCATTCCTGCATCAGGTCGCTCTTGCACGCGTCCGCCGCAGCGAAGGCAGCTTGCGTGCCGGAAAGGCGCAGATGGTAGCGCTGGCCATCGGCACTGATCACGACCTGCCCGGCCGTGCGGAACCGTTCGACTTCTGCGGCGGCCGCGCCCAAACGGGTGATGCGGCCACCTTCCTTCCGCGCGATACCCAGCCCACTCGCCTCGACCGGCTCCAGGCCGCTGCCCAAGTCGAACACCGCCGAAATGCGACGCGTTCCGCCGGCATCGCGCCCGGACTCAATCAGGAAAATCTGGTCGTTGACCGCCCCCGGCAGCACGCCGAACCCCAGGATGATCCGATCCGTTCCCGTCCCGAACGTGCGCGAGAGGAAGCACTGATCCTCGGCATAGTCGATCGACCATTTGGTCGTCGGCTCAAGCGGGGCGGGCGAGTCCGAAGACAGCGCGGCAACAGCGGCCAACAGTTTGAGCATGTCCGGCAAATCCCCCTTGTCGCCAACAGCATGAAACCGGCGGATTGCGATGTCTATCCCCGGTTGACCCCGCCCCAGCGAACCGCCAAGCGCCCGCCATGCGCCCTGCCTCCCCGCTCATCGCCTTTGCGGTCGCCTCGCTTGGCATTGCCATCTTTTCGTCGATGGACGCGGTGATGAAGGGGCTGGTGCTGGCGCTGGGGGCCTATAACGCGCTGACCTGGCGGACGATGGCGGGGATCGTGGCGAGTGGCGTGCCTTACGCGCTGTCGCGGCCCAAGCGCCCGAGCCGGGAGGCGATGCGGCTGCATCTGATCCGTGCTGCTGTCTCCGCCGTGATGGCGTTCCTGTTCTTCTGGGGGCTGGGCCGCGTGCCGATGGCGCAGGCGATCGCGCTGTCGTTCATTGCGCCGATCATCGCGCTGTTCCTTGCCGCATGGCTGCTCAAGGAACGCATCACGCGCGTCACCATCGTTGCGACCGGGCTGGCATTTGCGGGCGTCCTGCTCATCCTGTGGGGACAGGCACAGGCGGAGCTGGGGCATGAGGCGTTCCTCGGTGCCATCGCGATCCTCGTCTCGGCGGTCTGCTATGCCTGGAACATCATCCTGATGCGGCAACAGTCGCTGGTCGCTGGAGCGATGGAAGTGTCGTTTTACCAGTCGCTGTTCATCTCCATCGCGTTCCTGTTCGCCGCGCCTTGGCTGCTCGAACTGCCTGCGGTCGAGCATGTCCCGGCGCTGGCACTGGCAGCGGTGCTGGCTACCGCGTCGCTGTTCCTGCTCAGCTGGGCCTACCGCCGCGCCGAGGCCAATTATCTTGCGCCGACCGAATATACCGGCTTTCTTTGGGCCACCCTGTGGGGATGGGTGGTGTTCGGCGAGCGGGTTTCATTCTTCACCGTGGCGGGCGCGGCGCTGATCGTCGGCGGCTGCATTATCGCGGCGCGGCGGCGCGACCATGCCCCGGTCGCCGATACGGAGGCACAGATTTGATCACGATTCGTCAGGCGGAGGTGCAGGATTTCGCGCTGGTCGCGGGGTTCATCCGCAAGCTCGCCGACTATGAGAAGCTGGCGCACGAGGTTCGATTCGACGACGCCGCGCTGCGCCGTCATTTGTTCGGCCTCCACCCCGCCGCCGAGGTTCTGATCGGCGAGATCGACGGCGCGCCAAGCGGCTTCGCCTTGTTCTTCCAGACCTTCTCGACCTTCGAGGGCAAGCCCGGCATCTGGCTGGAGGATCTGTTCGTCGAGCCGCATGCACGCGGTGCCGGGCTGGGTCGCGCGCTGCTGTCGCGCCTCGCCGCTTTGGTCATCGAACGCGGCGGCGCGCGGCTGGAGTGGAACGTCCTTGACTGGAACGAGCTGGGCAAAGGCTTTTACCGCACCATCGGCGCGGCGCATGTCGATGGCTGGGAGCGCTGGCGGATGCAGGACGACGCGCTGGAGGCGCTGGCCAATGGCGTTTGACGCCGGCCTGATCGACTGGGCCAAGGAGGCGCTGGAGCCACTCGGCACCGTGACCCACCGCCCGATGATGGCGACGGGCTGGTGTTCGCCCTGGTCGACGAGGAAGCGATCTACTTCAAGAACGACAAGGTCAGCGCGCCCATATGGGATGAAGCCGGGTGCCCGCCCTTCACCTTCACCGGGAAGGACGGCGAGACGATGTCGATGAACTATCGCCGCGCGCCGGACGATGTCTATGACGATGCCGAGGCGATGCGGCGCTGGGCGGAACTGGCGCTGGAGGCCAGTCGCCGCGCGCCGGTGAAGAAAATGCGCGGCTGACGCGCGTCACGCGCTCGCCAGCGCGCCCTGCATCTGCGCAATGTCGCGGCGTGGTGGTGCGCCGAACAACCGGCGATATTCGCGGCTGAACTGCGACGGGCTGTCGTAACCGACGGCAAAGCCCGCGCTGCCCGCGCTCGCCCCCTCCGCCAGCATCAGCCGCCGGGCTTCCTGCAGGCGCAGCTGCTTTTGGTACTCGATCGGCGTCATCCGGGTCATCGCCTTGAAATGCGCGTGGAGCGAGGATTCGCTCATCCCCGCCGCGTCGGCGATGTCGCGGATGCGCAGTTGCTTGTCGAAGCTGCTGCGGATCGTCTGGATCGCGCGGCTGACCTGCCGCAAATGGCTGTCGCCCGCCGCGATGTGGCGCAGCATCGGCCCGTGCGGCCCGGCGAGCAGGCGGTAGAGGATTTCACGCTCGATCAGCGGCGCGAGCATCGCAATGTCGCCGGGGGTGTCGAGCAGCGCGACCAGCCGACACGCCGCGTCGATCAGCCCGGGATCGCTGGGACATACCGCCAGCGCCGGCATACCGGCAGGCGCGCCCGGCCCGCCCTGCGCCACCACCAGATCCGCCAGCGCGGTCATGTCGAGGCCAATCGCACAGCAGAAATAGGGTCGCTCGGGACTTGCCTCCAGCACATGGCCGACCAGCGGCAGATCGACCGAGACCACCAGATAATTGGCAGCGTCGTAGATCAGGCTGTGCTCGCCCACCGACACGCGCTTCGATCCCTGGGCGATCAGGCAAAGCGAGGGCTCATAGACCGCCGGCGTCGGATCTGTTGGCGCATGGCCCCGGATCAACGACACGCGCGGCACCGCTGACGCAAACATGCCGAGTTCGTGCGTGTGGCGGGCGATCATCGCCGCGAGTTCGGTGACGCGCTCCATGGACCCGAATGTCGCGCACAGGGAATTCGATCGCAAGTCACCGCGCGCAGATTTGGAGGATCGTGCAAGTTCTTCGGGCGATCACTCTACCGCTTGGAACAGCCCCGGGTCCATTTCATCGCCATCAACCCAAGCCGAAAGGAACGGACCCATGACCACCCTGACCATCGACAAGACCATTCTCGTTACCGGGGCTTCGAGCGGCATTGGTGAGGCGAGCGTCCGCGAACTCGCCGCCGCCGGCGCGCGCCTGTTCATCGGCGCGCGCCGCACCGACCGCCTCGCCGCCCTCGCCGACGAACTGGGCGACAATGTCGCGTGGCAGCAACTGGACGTCGCCGATGGCGACAGCTTCGAGGCATTCGTCGCGGCGGCGGAGGCGCGTTTCGGGCGCGTCGATGTGCTGGTCAACAATGCCGGCGTGATGCCGCTCTCGCGCCTCGATGCGCTGAAGCGCGACGAGTGGAAGCGCATGTTCGACGTCAATGTCCATGGCGTGCTCAACGGCATCGCGGCAGTGCTGCCGCGCTTTACCGCGCAAGGCGGCGGCCATGTCGTCAACGTCGCATCGGTCGCGGCGCACATGGTCGCGCCGACCGCGGCGGTCTATTGCGGGACCAAATATGCCGTGTGGGCGATCACCGAAGGGCTGCGGATGGAGCATGAGGATGTCCGCACCACGATCATCTCCCCCGGCGTGGTCGCGACCGAACTGGGCGACGACATCACAGTGCCGGAAATTGCCGATGGACTGAAGCAGTGGCGCCAGAAGTCGCTGACGCCCGATGCGATCGCCCGCGCGATTGCCTATGCCATCGCGCAGCCCGACGGCGTCGATGTGAGCGAGATCATCGTTCGCCCGGCGGGTGGCGCGTTCTGAACGACAAAGGCCCCGGACGCGCCGACGTCCGGGGCCTTTTCCATCATCAACCGCGCAAGGTCAGGCCGCCGCAGCCTTGGCCCGCTTCGCCGCCTCGATCGCTTCGATCACGATCCGCTTGGCTTCCTCGGCATCGCCCCATTCACCGATGCGCACCCACTTTTCGGACTCCAAATCCTTATAGTGTTTGAAGAAATGCTCGATCTGCTGAAGCACGATCGAGGGCAGGTCGCCGCGCTCACCGACATCGGTGTAATAAGGGAAGGTCGTGTCGACCGGGACGCACACCAGCTTTTCGTCGCCGCCGGCCTCGTCTTCCAGCTTCAGCACGCCAATCGGACGCGCGCGCACGACGCAGCCGGGGATGAAGGGCGAGCGCGAGATGACCAGCGCGTCGAGCGGGTCGCCATCGGGCGACAGCGTATGCGGCACGAAGCCGTAATTGGCCGGATAGCGCATCGGGGTGTGCAGGATGCGGTCGACGAACAGCGCGCCCGATTCCTTGTCGAATTCATACTTCACCGGCTCACCGCCGGTCGGCACTTCGATGATGACGTTCAGGCTGTGCGGCGGATTGTCGCCGACAGGGATCATGTCGATACGCATTGGTCTTCCTTATATCTGGCTTGGCCGATGCCTTGCTCGCCTCAGCGAGCCTGCAACAACCTATCCAGGCCACCCTCTCCGGTGCCGATTTTTTCGAGGCGCGGATAGCGCAGGCCGCCGCTATAGTCGATGGTCGTTTCGCGATAGCGCGATCCGCTTTTCACCAGCAGCTTGATCGGGGTATTCGACAGCTTGGCTTCGGTGATCGCCGCCTTCAGCCGATCATCCGAATATTCGCGGCCCGCGATGGCGACGATCGTGTCGCCAAGGTCTAGCCCGGCGTTGAACGCGGGCGAGTCCCACGTGACGCTGCTGATCGACCCGCCTTTGCCCAGCGTCATGCCGATCGAATAGCTGAGATCCGCCATGCCGCGGCGTTTCTCGTTATTCTTGAACGCTGCGGTCGGCTCGTCGGTATAGATCAGGCGATAGCCGTTATCGGTGAACCCGGCGAGCGGCGCCTTGGGCGCGACGTCGTACACGCGTTTTTTGAGGAAGCTCGCCCAGTCATAGGGCTGAATCCCGTTCAGTGTCGCCGCGACCTCGGCCAGGTCATAGGTCAGCACGCCCCAATCGCCGTCGCGCATCCCGAAAAAGGCGCGCGCGAAATCATCCATCGATTTCTTGCCGCCCGACAGTTCGCGCAGCTTGGCATCGGCCTCCAGCCACACCAGCAGGCCTTCATTGTAATAATCCTCCGACCGCTGCCAGCTCACCCAGCCCTTGGGGCGGCGGGCGGAGATGATCGGATCGTTGGTGGTATCGACCAGCGGCCGCCATTCGCGCGCCGGGCGGTTGTCGAGGCTCGCGGCGATATTGGCGAGCATGTCGAGCGTATCCTGCTTCGACACGATGCCGGAGCGCGCCTGGAGGACATAGCCCCAGAATTGCGTCTGCCCTTCATAGACCCACAGCAGCGAATCGCGCATCGGGGTGCGGAAATCGGGGGTCCAGCTGTCGTTGCCGCGACGGAACTTGCCGTTCCAGCTGTGCACGAACTCATGCGGCAACAGGTTGCGCGACCCCGGCCCCTCGCTCCACTTGGTGAAGTAACCCGGGCCGACGCCGTTTTCGGAGCTGCGGTGATGCTCCAGGCCG
>JBHYGP010000616.1:6270-7622 GCA_051858935.1 Sphingomonas sp. | reverse complement strand
GAACTTCCCGCGCTTCAACAAGATGAAGGGCATGGGCCAGATCGTCAGCTGGTCGGTGCGCGACGAATCGCTGCACTGCGAAGGCATCACCCGCCTGTTCCACGCCTTCTGCAAGGAACGCGACTGCCTGACCAAGGCGGTGAAGGACGACATCATGGACGTCTGCCAGACGACCGTGCGGCTTGAGGACGCGTTCATCGACCTCGCGTTCGAACAGGGCCCGGTCCCCGGCATGACGCCCAAGGAAATCAAGAAGTACATCCGCTACATCGCCGATTGGCGCCTCAACCAGCTGGGCCTGAAGCCAATCTACATGATCGACGAGCACCCGCTCCCCTGGCTCGCGCCTTTGCTCAACGGCGTCGAACACGCCAACTTCTTCGAACAGCGTGCGACGGAGTATTCGAAGGGCGCGACCAAGGGCAATTGGAACGAGGTGTGGGATTCGTTCGACAAGCGGCAGAAGGCAAAGGCGGCTCCCGCGGCGAACGAGGATGCCGCTGAGGGCGGGCTGTTCGATGGGGCCGGGGTCGCGGCGGAGTGAAACGTAGCGGAATCGGGACTTGTGCTAGGTCGTAGACTCATAAGCTGGAAGGCACGGGCGCACTGACCCGGCGCCAGGCCGACCTTGACCGGGAGACCTTAGGCATCGATGACCGCGTGGACTTGAGGTTACCCGGGGGCGATCGAGCCAAGGATTTCGCCCCGTTTTTCCGTCGCAGCCTGCTGGTGCGCCCTGCTGAAATCGGCGCGGCGTTTCTTCTCTGCTGCTAAACGAAAGCGTCTGCCGGCTGACGGGCCGGCTGTGCGGTCATGACCTGTGTCGGGCGGACGACGATGCCGACCAGCTTGTCCTCATGATCCACGACGAAGCCGCGGCTGACCAGCCAATCGGCGTCTTCGCGTTGCTCGGGGGTGATCGCGTCGCGCGACCGGGCGCGGTCGAGTGCGACGAGCAGCGCATGCTGCGCCGGGGTGAGCGGCGTCATCGGGCGCAGCGCAATGGGCCGGGTGTCGAGCACGACCGGCCCGCCGTCGCGCTCGAACAGCTGCAACACCGGCGGCTGGGTTAGGGCGAATGCCGCACGCCAGTCCGCAATCGCCGCGCCCATCCGGTCGAGCAGGTCGGCGTCGCTTAGCAGCTGCGTCGAATAATCGCCGTCGAAATGATAGGCGATGTCTGCAGTGTCGATCACGGGGGGATAGAGCGCGCGATACGCCGGGAACGGCGTAACCGCGCCGATGCCATTGGTCTCGTGCCCACGATAGAGCGGGCTAAACCGGTCGATGACGATGCGATGCATCGCATTGGGTGGGTCGAGATGCGACAGCAGCGGCATCAGCTTTGCCAT
>JBHYGP010000616.1:0-6260 GCA_051858935.1 Sphingomonas sp. | reverse complement strand
AATCCGCCGCCGCCTCGCCCGGAAAGCCGTAGATGATCCCCCAGGCGACGCGGATCCCCGTTGCGGCGCAATCGCGCAGCAGCGCGATATTCTGCTGCGCCGACACGCCCTTGCGCATCAGCTTGAGTACCGGGGTCGACAGCGATTCGATCCCCGGCTGGATCATCGCGACTCCGCCGCGCGCCATCGTCTCCACCTCGGCGCGGGTCATGTTCGATTTGACTTCGTAGAACAGGTTCAGCCGCGGCTCGCGCTCCGCCAGTGCAGGGAGCAAATCGGTCAGATACGAGCGCGGCATGATATTATCGGTCATATAGACCGCAGGCACGCCGTCCTGCGCGATCTCGTCCAGCTCGCTTCGCATCCGCTCGGCGGACTTGTGACGGAACGCCATGCCCTCCTCGCCATTCAAGCCGCAGAATGTGCAGTGGCTCTTCGCGCCCCACCAGCATCCGCGCGAGCTTTCGGCGGTGATGTAGCGCGGCAGCGTATCGGGCAGCCTCCCGCTGGCCTGCAACGGGCGCAGCGTCGCGAAAAAATCGCTGAAGTCCGGCGCTGCGACCACACGCATGTCGCGGATCGGTTCGCTGTGGATCACCCGCTCGCGCGGCACGACGCCATCGCGGAGCAGCTTTTTGCAGAAGTCGGGAAAGTCGATGTCGGATTCGCCGGCAAAGACATGGTCGATCCACGGAAAGGCGCGCGACAGGCCGAGGCAGATCGGCCATGCGGCATTGGCACCGCCCAGCACGATGCGGATGTCGGGAGCTGCTTCCTTCACCCGCAGCGCGATCGCCGAACACGCCATATTCTGCTGAAAGGTCGAAGACAGGCCGAGGATGCGGGGGCGCAGCGCCAGAATCTCGTCGACGATTTGCGTGATCATCGGCTCGATTTCGGGTGCGGCGGCATCGAACGCCCGCTGGACGTCGGCGCTCAGCGGCTCCGGCGCGGACAGATCGACCCCCGGCGGATAGGCGAAGTCGCGGAACAGATGATCCGCGACCATCGCGCGCATCGGCGTCGCCTCGACCGCCTCATAGGCATCGAGCCCGATCCGTGCCGCGAGCGCCAGATTGCCATAGACGATCCGGGTGGCGATCCCGCGCTGCTGGCATGCCGCCTTGAGCACCGCGGTGCCAAGCTGCGGGAAGGCAACCGACGCGAATGGCGGCACGAACAGGCACAGATCGGTCCGGTCGCTGTCGCCTCTCGCCACGTTCGCTTCTCCAGTCGATTACAGCTGTGACACAGCCCGCCCATTCGCGGAAGCACTTGAAGGTGGAGGCGAACTCGTGCGACCACGCGCCATGATCCGACCCGCCCCCGAAATCTCGTGGCCGCCCGTTACCGGTGAGCTGGCCATTTATGACGCGCGCGACGGGCAATATCATGTGTTGAACCCGTCGGCAGCGGCGATCTGGACCGCAATCGCGGCGGAAACACCGGTCGCGCAGATCGCGACGGATCTGGCCGCGCGGCATGGCATTGCGGTTGACGCGATGCGGGCCGATGTCGATGCCTTCGTCGCCGACGCGCTCCTGCTCGGGCTGCTGGTCGATGCATAAGGTTGCGGCATGAGCGGGATCGCGGGGGCCGTATTCACCGACGGCCGACCCATCGGGCAGCAGCTGCTGGACCGGGTCGCAGGATCGACGTTCAGCCGTGGGTCCGACGGGGTCCAGAGCTGGCGTGACGATCGCGCGGGCTTTGTCCGCTTCGCCCATGCGACGACCCCGCAAGCGCGCGGCGAGAGCCAGCCCTTTATCGGCGCGGAGTCGCAGATCGCGCTGCTGCTCGACGGCCGGCTCGACAATCGCAGCGAGCTGATCGCGCTGCTCGGTGCGGACGGCGATCGGCTGGCCGATGCGCCCGACGGACTGATCGCGCTCAAGCTGTTCGAACGCGAGGGCCGCGAGTTCGTCCATCGGCTGGTCGGCGACTATGCGATTGCTGCGTGGGAGCCGCGCCGCCGCCGGATCGAGCTGTTCCGCTCGCCGATGGGCTGGCGGCCTTTGCTCTGGGCCTTTGACGGCACGACCTTCGGCTTTGCGACCGAGCCGCGCGCGCTGATCCTGGGGCTGGGGTTCGAGCGCAAGCTCAACGAGGGCGCGATCGGCGAATATCTCTCGGCGCGCTTTGTGACCGAGACTGATACGCTGTGGGCGGGGATCGAGCGCGTGCCGCAGGGCGGCGCGATTGCGTTCGAGAATGGCCGAGTATCGCGCTGGAACTGGCATGGCGGGCCGTTCGAGGATTTGTCGAACCAGTCGCTCGATGAGCATATCGAGCGGTTCAACCAGCTGTTCAACCAGTCGCTGATCGCAACGAGCCGCAGCGTGGGACCTGTGACGGCGCAGCTGTCGGGCGGGCTCGATTCCTCGTCGGTTGTGTGCCGCGCGACCGAATTGTTCCGCGCGGGCACGCTCGACCATCAGGTCGGCGCAATCTCCGCCCGCTTCCCCGGCGAGCCACATGACGAAACCGAATGGAGCAGCGCGGTCGAGGCGCATCTCGACATCACCGCCGAGGTCGTCGGCGCACGGCGCTTCGATCCCGATGTCGCGCGCCAATGGTGCGCCGATTCCTATCAGCTGCCGGTGCGCCCCAACGTCCTCGATTCGATGGGTGGGGTGCTGAAAGCGCTCCAGTCCAACGGGCGGCGCGTGCTGTGGACCGGTGAGGGTGGCGACGACTGGCTCAACGGATCGCTGGCGCATTGGCCCGACCGGTTCATGGCCGGGCGCTGGGGGAAATTGTTTCGCCACGGCGCGGAACTGTGGCCCGATTCGCCCTGGTATGTTCAGGCGCGGCGGACGCTGCACAGCACCTTGCTGCCACTCGCCAGCCGCAAGCATCGCGAGGCGCTGCTGACGCCACATCTCGATTTCCGCCTCGACCGGCCCGACTGGGTCCGCCCGGAATGGATTGAGCGGATCGGCCTCGTTGACCGCTGGCATCAGAAGATCGCGCGCACCGGCCTGCGCGGCATGGACCAGCAGTCGCGCTACAGCGTGTTTTCGCTCGGGCGACGCTACACGATGATCGACAGCGTCCTCGCCTTTGCCGAGAATCACGGGGTCGAGGTGCGCCACCCGCTGCACGACCGGCGGCTGACCGACTTTTTCATGGGTGCGGGCGGCGAACATCTGCGCAAGTTCAACACGCGCAAATTCCTGCTGCGTGAGGCGATGAAGGGCACATTGCCCGAGAAGATCCGCCAGCGCCGCACCAAATCCTATTTCGTGTCGCATCAGGTTGACGCGATCGGCGAATTGCTGCGGCAGAAGCCGGTGCACGAGCTGACCGCCGTGAAGCTCGGCTGGATCGTGCCTGAGAAGATCGCGGCGATGCATGCACCATTCGAAGCGTGGCGGCGGAGCGGCGGGCAGGGGCCGATTCCCGACAGAGCATGGGGTCCGGTCTGGTTCACGCTTGCCACGGACATGTGGCTGGAGCATGCGTTCGGGCTGAAAGCGTAGGGGTGACGACATGGTGCAGGCGGTGACGATCGACGCAACGACGATGCTGCGACGCAAGACCGCAGTGGTCGGCGCGGATGTTGCCGACGACGCGATCCTGCTCGACATCGATTCGGGCTATTTCTTCCAGCTCAACCGCACCGGTGCGAAAATCTGGGCATTCGTTGAAGAACCGCAAACGCTGGGTGCGCTGACTGACCATATGGCCGCTAGCTACAAGGTTGATGCCGATACCTGCCGCAGCGATGTGACCGAGTTTGTCGCAGACCTGATCGAGCGCGGCGTGCTGGAAGTGGCTGAATAGCGGGCTTCAGCTTCTGGCGCGGTAGAGCCAGCAATTCACCGCGAAACGCGAGTCCTCAAAAGCGCGTGACGCGCAACCGACCGGCATCACCTCATGCGGCCCCCAGGACGGGAAGACCACGAGGCTGTTGTCGTCGGGCGCGATATCCAGCCCGGCGTCACCCGGCGAGGCACCCAGCCGATGCAGCCGCAACGCGCCGCCGTCAAAGCCCTTGGGCTGGCGATGGAAATAATAGACAGCGCTCAACATCCGGTCGCCGCGTGCGACCTCGTCGCTGGCATATGTGTCCGAATGCAGCGTGAAATGCGCGCCGTCATTATGCGCGGCGAGTTCGAGTTCGACCTCGCTCGTCTCGAACGGTGTGGATCGTAGTGAGGCCGTCCAGCGCGGCGCCGCTTCGCGTAACCGGCGTTTCAGCAGTTCTGCGATCGGGCCGAGGTCGCAACACCAGTGCGCGACGCGCTTCAGGTTTGACCAGACCGCCGGCCAGCTGCGCCGGCACGAACCGCGCTTCGTTCGCCAGCGTCCAGTCAAGCAATGCGGCATGGCTTTGCGCGTCGAGAAAGTCCGCGATCCGCAGATGCGGCAGGATCGGCGCGTTCATCCCGCTGACCGAACCGGCATCGCCCGCTCGCGCAGATAGCGCAGCACCATCGCCTCGCTCGCGGCATCGGCCTGACGCCGCATCCGGGGCACCTGCGGCTCGGCATCGCTGCCAAGATGGCGCAGTACCGCGCGCACGCTGGACACATAATCGGCGGTCAGCGCCTCATAGGTCAGGCTGTGCGGGCACGCGCCCATCGCCACGAACAGGTTGCGGAAATGGCCGTGGCAGAAATCCGAATAGCCCATGATCCGCTCGATCTGTTCAATATCGAACGGCACGGCGGGGGCTGGGTCGTCATGGGTCGCGCCCGGGATCAGCCGCCAGCGCCCGGTCTCGACCGCGAGCACTGCCGAGACCGCTTGCCGCAACCGGTCCTCGCGCCACAGATGGACGAACTCGGGGTTTGGAAACAGCCGCCCGAGATGGTCGGCCAGCGCCACATAATAGTCTGCGGGTGCATCGGCGGGCGGCACATTGGCGAAGCGCTCCAGCTCGGGATCGGAGTCGCGCGCGATCTCCTCGATATCGCGCCAGAACAGCTTCACCCCCAGCGTCCCCTCGGGACTGGTCCGATGGCGGTTCACCGCCGCGCTCAACGTATCGAAATCGGGCGCGTCCCAGCGGCGCGCGAAGGACGGACGGAAGCCGGCATGGAAATATTCGAGGGGGCAGCCCAGCCCGCCCGCGAAGTAGAGCGCCTCACCGAGCAAGGTGCTCCCCGATCGCGGGTGCGTGCAGAGCAGCACCGTCCGACGCGGCTGGCCCTCCCACTCGGGATAGTCATGCTCTGAAGAGGCGAGATCATAGGGCGCAACGCCCTTGGCGCGATCGAAGGCGTCCTTCATCGCGCGATACGGTCGATCAACGTCGAATTTCCTTTACCCCGCGCCGGTCGCGCGGGGGGACGTCACCCGGATCAGGGCGTCAGATTGCTGATGCCGTCGGTCGGGCGATAGGAAATGCCCTCGGCTGCCTTTGCGGGAAGGAAGCTGGCGATCTCGGGCTTCACCCATTCCTCGGTCTCCGCCGGGGCGACGGTCTGCTCGTTCTGCGGAAGCTGTTCCATGATACCCACCTTTTATTGAGCGCCAAGGCTATCACCGAAGCCAGTACGAATCAATCGGATACCCATAAGCGTACACGGTCGCGTTCATGTGCGCCGCCGATCGTTACGGTATCGTTGGTTTTTGTCTCGACTGGTTCGGGGAACCGCCACAGCAGCGCCCCCCAGCAAGATGCAGTCCCCGATTCAGGGCGATTCTCGTACCGCCCGACCGCATCCATTTCGAGCGCGATCCACTGGACGATACCGTCCACCCGACCGCCATGCGATGCGATGTCGAATTCGCGCCGTTCGGGCTTGCGCGGATCGGCAGTGGCGAAGTCGAAGCTGAACAGGTCGACCGGGTCGCTGCACAGCGCGACCTGATCCATGCCGACGCGAATCATCTCGTTCGGCGCGGCGAGGCGGTTGAACGCGCTGAGATCGAACCCGCTCGCCTCGTTCAGGCGCGGCGAGCGGTCGCGCAGGTCGCGGGCGAGCGCCACGCGGATCGTGCCGCGCGGCGGAATGACCACGCCGTCGGGGGCTAGCAGCCGCGCCACCGCGTCCTCATGCGCGGCCAGCACGCCTTCGCTCAGCAGGTCGTTGCTGACGATCTCCGACACCAGAATATCGGCCAATCCGCCCAGATCGGTTTCAACGTCGAGCGCGGTCGAATGCTTGTTCACCACCGTCACCCGGTCGGCATAGCCGTTCGCCGCGACCACCTCGCGCGCCGCCGACGCGATGGCGGGATCGGCCTCGCACGTCACCACCGTCGCGCCGGCGCGCGCCGCCATCATCGCGAGCAATCCGGTGCCGGTG
>JBHYGP010000615.1:3378-7644 GCA_051858935.1 Sphingomonas sp. | reverse complement strand
GACACACTTTCGACCGATATCGGCCCGGTGATCACCGCCGAAGCGCAGGGCAATATTCTCACACATATCGAGAAGACGCGCGCCAGGGGCCGCCGCGTCGAGCAGATCGAACTGGCGGGGGAGACCGGGCAGGGGACGTTCGTGCCACCGACGATCATCGAGATCGACGCATTGTCCGATCTTGAGCGCGAGGTGTTCGGACCGGTGCTGCACGTCATGCGCTACCAGCGCCGCTATCTCGATCGGGTGATCGATGCGATCAACGCCACCGGCTATGGCCTGACCTTCGGCCTGCACACGCGGCTCGATGAGACGGTCGAGCATGTCACCCAGCGGGTCGAGGCGGGGAACCTCTATATCAACCGCAACATCATCGGTGCGGTGGTCGGCGTGCAGCCGTTCGGCGGGCGCGGGCTTTCGGGCACGGGACCGAAGGCGGGTGGGCCGCTCTATCTGGGGCGGCTGGTCAAGGCACCGACTGTTCCAGCCGATCTTGCCTCGACCGCGTCGGACCCGGCGCTGCGCGATCTCGCCTTGTGGCTGGGCGATGCGGGCGAATGCGCCCGTGAAGCGGGCGAGGCGTCGCTGCTCGGTGCGCAGGTCGAGCTGCCGGGGCCGGTAGGCGAATCCAACCTCTACACGATCCACCCGCGCGGGCGCATCCTGCTGCTCCCGCAAACGCGTGAGGGGCTGGTGGAACAGCTGTGCGCGGTGCTGGCGACCGGCAACCGCGCGGTGATCGGTAATGCCGCGTTGCGCGACGCCCTCGCCGGGCTGCCTGATCGTGTGGCGCAGCGGGTCGACTGGGTCGCGGACTGGCGCGCCGCCGGGCCATATAGCGGCGCGCTGATCGAGGGCGATGCAGCGACCCGGTTGGCCGTGCTGGCCGACATCGCTGCGCTGCCCGGCCCGATCGTGCTGGCGCAGGCAGGGACGCCGCGGCTCGACTGGCTGGTGGAAGAGGTTTCGACTTCGATCAACACGACTGCGGCGGGCGGCAATGCCAGCCTGATGGCGATGGCCTGAGCGTTGGCAACCTAAACTCCGTTTGCCCTGAGCTTGTCGAAGGGCCATTTCCCGTCCTAACGGAACGCAGGAATGGTGCTTCGACAAGCTCAGCACAAACGGCTTGAAGTGATCCTGTGCTGGAACGCGATGGCTTAGCGATCCTTCAGCGCCAGCACCGGATCCCACGCCGGGTCGTCGAAGATCGTCGCGCCGAAGAATGCGGCACCCGCCTGTGTCAGGTGAAGCCGATCGGCGGACAGGATGCGGCCCTGTGCGTCGAACACCGGCATCCCTCCATAGCGCCGGTTCATGATCGCGAGGATATCGACATAGCGATCCGGTGGTGCGAGCCGAGCATAGTCGCGGTTCGCCTGGAGCGTTTCGGGCAGCAATGAGGCGCGTGCGGCTGCCCGGTCAGCGAGCGGGATGCGCTTGAGATAGTTGAGGTTGTAGCCGAAATGCTTCGGGCCGACCCACAACCACCTTTTCCCGGCGAAGCTGGCGGCGCGCTGGGCCTCGCTGGTCTTGCATCTGATGCCGGGATCGACCGATGCGACGAAAATGATCGCATCCGCCGCTTCCGCAAGTTGACGTGCGACCTTCCCCGACCGCTCCAGCGCGCAGAAAACGAGGTCGCGGCGATAGATGATTTCATAGTCCCGAAAGCGTCCGCTCTCGATCATCGCATTGATAAGGTCGCGCGCGGTGCTGCTGCCGACCACGACCAGCTTTGGTCGCGAGGATGATGTGAATGCGTCCTTCTGCAGCTTGTAGGGGCCGTTGTTGTAGGCGGCGTAATCGCCGCGCTCCAACCCCATGCCGGGCGTACGCTGCGGAAAGCCAGAGGCGAAGTGAATGGCAAGGCCCGCAGCCACGAGCAGCGCGGTCGATGCGATCGACAGCAGCACGAACGGGCGCGGGCGCCAGCGTTTCCGGTCGCGGAACGGCTGCTCGATGAAACGCCAGCTTAGCAGGCCGATCAGGATCGACACGACTGCGAGCGCCAGCATCAGCGGCAGGCCGGGCGGGGTCGCGCTCGACGTGCGGGCGAAAGCGAATAGCGGCTGGTGCCACAGATAGATGCTGTAGCTGGCCAGCCCGATCAGCACGAAGGGCGGCCAGCACAGGATGCGGTTCGCCACGCCGCGCGTCTCGCCGAACAACAGGATCAGCATCGTGCCGACGCAGGGCGCAAGTGCACGCCAGGAGGGATAGGGATCGCCGTCGTGAATCAAGGCGATCGAGGCGAAAATGATACCGAGGCCAACCACCGCGAGTCCGTTCGACAGCCGCTCCGACACGCGCACGCGCGGTTTGATCTGTGCCGTGAGCGCGCCGAGTAGAAACTCCCAGGCGCGGGTGTGGAGGAGATAATAGGACGCGTCCGGCTGGCTGGGAGTGAGCGCAATGCTGAGACCCAGACTGACCGCGATCCCGATCACCAGCAGCGGCGTGAACAGCCGGGGGCGGTATTTCAGCACGAGAACGGCGGCGATCGGATAGGCGAAGTAGAATTGCTCCTCCAGCCCAAGGCTCCAAGTGTGCAGCAGCGGCTTGAAGCTGGATGCGAGGTCCCAATAGCCGCTCGTGAACGTCAGCAGGACATTGTTGCCGAACAACAAGGTCGCGACCGCACTCTGCGCCAGATTTTCGTAATCGTCGGGGAGCAGCAGCACATAGCCCGCGATGAGCACGAATGCGACTACCGGGATCAGCGCAGGGACCAGCCGGCGCGCGCGGCGTTCATAGAAGCGTGCGAAGGAAAAGGTGCCGGCGGCCAGTTCGTTGACGACGATACGGGAAATAAGAAATCCGCTGATGACGAAGAACAGGTCCAGCCCGATGATGCCGCCGACCTTGCTGAGGCCCGCGTGATTAAGGACTACAGCAAAGAACGCGATGGCGCGCAGTCCGTCCAACTCGTCCCGGTGCTGGAGCTGCATTCTGTTTCTTTCGCGGCTACGCTCCGCGCGGCCCCCCGGCGAAAGCTGATTTGATTTCCGTACCATGGCCCGGCGCGACTGCAATCGGCAAGCCCGGCTTTGTGCCGCCCCAGCCGCTTTGTGTTGGCCATCACCGCTGCCGCTGCTAGCCGCACTGCAAAACAGGGAGTGGAAGATGCAGTTCGACATCGTGATCGTGGGCGCGGGCCATGGCGGGGCACAGGCGGCGATCGCGCTGCGCCAGGCCAAGTTCGAGGGGACGATCGCGATCATAGGCGACGAGCCCGAACTGCCCTATGAGCGCCCGCCGCTGTCGACGGAGTATTTTTCGGGCGAGAAGGCGTTCGAGCGGATTCTGATCCGCCCCGCCGCCTTCTGGGCCGAGCGCAATGTCGAGATGCTGCTGAACCGACGCGTGGTTGCGGTCGATCCAGTGGCGCACAGCGTGACCACCGCCGATGGCGTGACGATCGGCTATGGCCAGCTGATCTGGGCGGCGGGGGGCAGTCCCCGCCGCATCGGCTGCGCGGGTAACGACCTTGTCGGCGTCCACACGGTCCGCACCCGCGCCGATGCCGACCGGATGCTCGCGGAGCTGGACGGCGTCGAACAGGCGGTGGTGATCGGCGGGGGCTATATCGGGCTGGAGGCGGCGGCGGTGCTCGCCAAGTTGGGCAAGAAGGTCGTGCTGCTCGAAGCGCTCGACCGCGTGCTGGCGCGGGTCGCGGGCGAGCCGTTGTCGCGCTTCTTTGAGGGCGAGCATCGCGTACATGGCGTGGATGTGCGGCTCGGCGCCGCGGTCGAATGCATCGAGGGCGAGGGCAAGGTGAGCGGTGTGCGACTCGCGACCGGCGAGGTCATTCCCGCGCAGATGGTGATCGTCGGTATCGGCATCGTGCCCGCGGTCGAGCCGCTGATCGCGGCGGGCGCGGAGGGCGGCAATGGTGTCGCGGTGGATCACCAATGCCGCACCTCGCTGCCCGACATTTTCGCGATCGGCGATTGCGCACTCCACGCCAACCGCTTCGCCGACGACATGCCGATCCGGCTCGAATCGGTGCAGAATGCCAATGATCAAGCGACGCTGGTCGCAAAGACGATCATGGGGCAGGACCTCGCCTATGATGCCGTGCCGTGGTTCTGGTCGAACCAATATGATCTGAAGCTCCAGACCGTCGGCCTGTCGACTGGCCATGATCAGGCGATCCTGCGCGGCGATCCGGCAAACCGCAGCTTCTCGGTCGTTTACTTGAAAGAGGGCCGGGTGATCGCGCTCGACTGCGTCAATGCGACCAAGGATTTTGTGCAGGGCCGC
>JBHYGP010000615.1:0-3320 GCA_051858935.1 Sphingomonas sp. | reverse complement strand
GAACCGGCGTGCAAGGATTTGCAGTCCTCTGCGTAACCACTCCGCCATCGGGCCTCGATCGCGAGGGCGCGCTCTGCGCAAGGCGCGCGGCCATGTCAACCGCTGTTGCGAATTTTGCGCCCGACCTTGCTTGGCGTAGGCGGCGGCACGCGATACAAGCGCGCGAGCGCACAAGTGTATTGCATGACTATAACAGTTGTGCGAACAGGGCTGGAGTGATGATGACCACGACCACCGAACCTATGGGCCAAGAGGCTGCCCGCGCCGCGATGGTGGCAAGCCAGCTGCGCACCAGCGGAGTCAACGATGCCCGCGTCGTTGCGGCGATGGCGGAGGTGGCGCGCGAGGACTATCTGCCCGAATCGCAGCGCGCCTTTGCCTATCGCGACCGCTCGCTGCCGCTTGGCAACGGGCGAATGCAGAACCCGCCGCTGGCGACGGGTCTGTTGCTCACCGAAGCGCGGATCGTGGCGGGCGAGAAGCTGCTCGTGATTGGCGCTGCCGGCGGCTATGCCGCCGCAATCGCCGCACAAATCGGCGCGACGGTGACGATGGTCGAGGAAGATGCCGGTCTTGCGGCGCTTGCCCGCACCGCGCTTGGCGAGACCGTGACGCTGGTCGAAGGCCCGCTGGCTGGCGGTGCCCCGGCGAATGCGCCCTATGACCTGCTGCTGATCGACGGCGCGGTCGAAGGAATTCCCGATGCGCTGGCCGCACAGCTGCGCGACGGCGGGCGGGTCGTCACCGGCTTGTCCGATCGCGGCGTCACCCGGATCGCGTCGGGCGTGCGCACCGGCGGCGGCGTCGGGCTGGCCAGCGTCGTCGACAGCGAATGTGCCCCTTTGCCCGGCTTTGCAAAGCCGCGCGGCTTCCAGTTCTGAGGAAAGCGAAACTGATGCGATTGAGCCTGATCCTTGCCGGTGTGAGTGCTGCCGGCCTGACGCTTCCTGCGCTGGCCCAAACCACGCCGCCCGCGGCGCAGGCCCCCGCGGCGCAGCCGACCGAGACGCTGCGTGAGGCGTTGGTGAAGGCGTATCGCACCAACCCCGACATCACCGCCGAGCGTGCGAACCTGCGCGCAACCGACGAGAATGTACCGATCGCGCGCTCGCGCGGGTTGCCGGGCGTCAGCTCGAACGCGGGCTATAACGAGAATCTCTACGACACCGATTCCAGTGGCCTTGCATCGCCGCGTACCGGGTCGGTCGGGCTCGACCTCAGCGTGCCGGTCTTCTCGGGCGGATCGGTCCGCAACTCGATCCGCGCCGCCGAGACCCGCGTCGAGGCGGGCCGTGCCGGCCTGCGTAGCGTCGAATCGGCGCTCTTCACCGACGTCGTCGCGGTCTACATGGACGTGATCCGCGACGAAGCGACGGTGCGGCTCAACCAGCAGAATGTCCGCGCGCTCGACGTCAATCTTCAGGCGACGCGCGACCGGTTTGAGGTTGGCGACCTGACCCGGACCGATGTCGCGCAGTCCGAGGCGCGGCTTGCGCTGGCGCAGAGCCAGTTGCAGGGCGCAGAGGCGCGGCTGATCTCCAGTCGTGAAAACTATATCCGCATCGTCGGCACCGCGCCGGGCGTACTGGCGCAGCCGCCCGCGCTGCCCGGCCTGCCGGCCAACCCCGATCAGGCGGTTCAGGTCGCGCTGACTGACAATCCCGCGCTGGAAGGCGCGCGCAAGGCGCGTGAGGCGAGCCGCTACGACGTCAATGTGGCGCGTGCCGGCCGTCTGCCCACAGTCAGCGTCGGCGTGGGTGGCGATTATTACAACCGATTTGGATCCGTCCCCGGGCCGGGCCAGAATGCGGGCCTCAAGAATGACGGCTTTGCCACGTCGGCGGGCGTCAGCATCAGCTTGCCCCTGTTCCAGGGCGGACGTCCCGCCGCTCAGGTCCGCCAGGCGCAAGCGCGCGAATCGGCCTCGATCGAACAGGTCACCGCGACCGAGCGCGCCGTGATCGCGCAGGCGCGTTCGGCCTATGCCGTCTATCAGTCGGCCCTGCGCGTGATCGAGAGCAGCCGCGTCGCGGTGCAGGCCAACCAGCTGAGCCTTGAGGGCGTGCGCGCCGAGAACAGCGTCGGCACGCGCACCATCCTCGACATCCTCAATGCCGAGCAGGAACTGCTCAACAGCCAGGTGCAGCTGGTGACGGCGGAGCGTGACGCCTATGTCGCCGGCTTCGCGGTGCTGGCGGCGATGGGCAAGGCGGAGGCGGCCGATCTCGGCCTCGACGGTGGTCCGCTCTACGATCCGGTCGCGAGTTACGATCGCGTGCGTGGCAGCATCTCGGACTGGCGCGACAACCCGACGCCCGAGGCAGAGGCAACGCGCACGGTGGATACCCCGGCACAGAACCCCAATGTCGCCGGGCCGGTCGATCCCAGCCCCCGCTAATCGGTTGACAGCGGCACTGTAATTCTCACAGGTGGCGGCGGTTGCGATTCCTGGTTAAGGAACGATTATGGGGGACGTGAGCAACGAGCCGTCGATGGAGGATATTCTCTCCTCCATCAAACGCATCATCGCCGAAGAGGGCGATTCTGCGGTCGCGAATCGTCCGCGCCGTCCGGCGCGTGCGGCTGCGCCGGCTCCCGTGCCTGTTGACGACGACGAAATTCTCGAGCTGAACGAGCCCGCGCCGAGCCAGCCCGCTCAGCCCGAACCGCGTCGTGCGCCGCAACCGGTGCAGCGCGAGACGCCGCGCGTCGATCTGCGCGACGTGGAGCCCGAGCCGCAGCCGGCTCCGATCCTGTCGCAGTCCACGGCACAAGCGACGCGCGGTCCGCTTGAGGCGCTGTCGCGCATGGTGGAACGGCCCGAGGCCGCTCCGGCACCCGCGATTCCCACCGGCGAAACCTCGCTGGAGGGTATGGTGCGTGAGATGATCCGCCCGATGCTGCGCGACTGGCTCGACGCCAATCTGCCGCGCATGGTCGAGGAAATGGTCCAGCGCGAGATTTCCCGGATCGCTGCAGGGCGGGACTGAGTCTTGCCTAAGCCGTCCCGCCCGTTAGAGGGCGGGGCATGAGCGAACTTCCAAAGACCTTCGACCCCGCCGAGATCGAGCAGCGCTGGTACGCCTATTGGGAAAGCAATGGGCTGTTCCGGCCGGAGCGGCCCGGCGCCCAGCCCTGGACCATCGTCAACCCGCCGCCCAACGTAACGGGTTCGCTGCATATCGGCCATGCGCTCGACAATACGTTGCAGGACATCCTCGTCCGCCATGCGCGGCTGAAGGGCATGGACGCGCGCTGGGTGGTCGGCATGGACCATGCCGGCATCGCGACGCAGATGGTGGTCGAGCGCCAGCTCAACG
>JBHYGP010000614.1:5893-7651 GCA_051858935.1 Sphingomonas sp. | reverse complement strand
GATGAGGACGACACGGAGACGCCGCGCGAGATGCTGGCACGCCTGCTCGAAAAGCAGGCCGCCACGCCCGCCAAGCCCGCGGCAAAGCCCGTGGCGCAATAGCGGACTTGCGCACATCGCCCGCTTTCGCGCAGGAAAGCGGGCGATGCCAACGCTCGCTCTGATCCACCGCATGCTGCTGGCGCTAGCGCTGGCAGTCGGGTTGTACGCTGCGCCCGCCCGCGCCGATGACGACATCTCCGCCGCCGGGCGCGGGGTGGTACGGATCGTCACCATTGCGACGGTCGAGGGCGAGGTGGTCGGCTTCGGCCATGGCAGCGGCTTTGCCGTCGCGCCCAATCGCGTTCTCACCAACGCGCATGTCGTCGAATCTGCGGAACGCTATCCCGGCAACGTCCTGATCGGTGTCGTTCCGTCGGAGGGCGACAAGTCGTTCCAGGGCCGGTTGATCGCGATCGACAGCGACCGCGATCTCGCGCTGATCGAATTCACCGGCATCCGCCTGCCCGCGCTGACCTTCTATTCGGGTCCGGTCAGCGAGGGCGACGCGATGATCGCGCTCGGCTATCCCGGCAATGTCGATCTCGCCACCGCGCGGACATCCGCCGATTTCATCACCCCGCTGACCCCGGTTCGCTCACAGGGCGTATTTTCGGGCCGCCGCGCGCTCCAGGGGGTGAAGGTGCTGCTCCACACCGCCGGCATCGCGCGCGGCAATTCGGGTGGTCCGCTGCTCGACCCGTGCGGCCGCGTGCTCGGCGTCAACGCCGCCCTCACCCGCGCCGATGATGGCGACGCCAGCTTTGGCTTTGCGATCAGCAATGAGGAGGTCGCGGCCTTTCTGCGCGAGGCGAACCAGCCCATGCCCTCCAACGGGGTCGCCTGCACCAGCATCGCCGAGCGGCTGGCGCAGGACCGTAGCGCCGCCGAACAGGCGCGCGAGGCCGACGAACAGCGCGCGCGCGAGCTTGCGGCAAAGGCCGCCGCCGATCGTGACGACGCGATCCAGCGGGCGCGCAGCGAGAATATCGTGACACGCGAAAACTATATGGCCGGCGCCGCATTGCTGCTGGTGCTGGGTGCCTTCGCGCTCGGTGTCGCCGGGCTGCTGCTGACCCGCGAGCAACGTCGCGAGGCGACCCTGACCGCGATCGGTGGCGGCGCGCTGATCGCCGCCGCAATCGCCACCTTCGTGCTGCGCCCGGCCTTCGATCCCGCCGCCGTCGATGGCGGCGCGCGCGTCGCGGTGCCGCCCCCGGTCGCCGAACCGGGCGGTCTGGGCAAGATGGTCTGTACGATCGACCCGGTGCGCTCGCGCGTCACCGTGTCGGATACCAAGGATGTGGCGATCGACATCAATCCCGATGGCTGCGTCAACGGTCGCACCCAATATGCCGAGGCCGGACAGAACTGGCAGCGTATCCTGGTCCCCGATGACGAGGCGACGGTCTCCGTGCTCGAATACGCCCCGACGACCCGGACCTATTCGACGACCCGCTATTTGCTCTCTGCGCGCCAGATGGAGACGGCGCGCAAGCGCCGGGCCGACGTAAAGGTCAAATCCTGCTCGGCCGATCCCGCCGCACGGGCCGACCTCGCCACGCGCCAACAGTCGATCCGCACCGCGCTGCCACAGGTGTTCAACGAACGGCTGGTCTATAGCTGCAAGCCGGCGGGCTGACCCCACCCCGGACTGTCTCCGATATCGCCAAGCGAGGAACGCGATGAAACTGCTCTTGCCGCTTGCGATGCTGATGC
>JBHYGP010000614.1:0-5863 GCA_051858935.1 Sphingomonas sp. | reverse complement strand
GGTATCGTGCCCGCCCAGGCATCATGGCACGTCGCGGAGACGCCGCGAGTCATCGTCCGATCCAAGATGCCGCCAGTGGAACTCGAACGGCTAGTTGCCGATATCGAGCATTTCGACGCGCTACTCCGTTTGATGACGGGACGCGCCCCGACCGACACCGTGCCACGCGCAGAGATCGTCATTTTCGATTCGATTGCCGAAGTGCACGAGACGACGGGAATTCTTGGGTTTGAGGGGGGCATAGCCGCCGCGACCCCGATGGGAGGGGTAGCCTATGTCGCACCCAACCCCGATGCCGGCGTACCGATGCGCCAGATCCTGTTCCACGAATATGCTCATCTATTCATGCTGGCGCATATGGGCGGCATCCAGCCGGGCTGGTTCATGGAGGGATTTGCAAGCTTCTTCGAGACCGCCGCACCCACAGCCGATGGGACGATGTCGCTAGGAACCAACCCAAACTGGCAGGACTATGTGCGGACCCAAGGCGTGCCACCCTTTCAGCGTGTCATGACGCTGGATGCCCGACGAGTCGATGGCCCGCCTTCCCCGGAGCTGTACGCGCTCGGGTGGCTGATGACTCACTATTATTACTTCTCGGATTCGCGCCGGACCCAGATCAGGACCTATTTGGATCTTTTTGCGCGTGGCGCGCTCGGGGAAGATGGCAGCACCCAGTTTATTGGCGGCTTCGCCGCGCTCAATGCCGACCTTCAAGGGTATGCACGGTCGGGGCTGGGCGCGGCGCGCGCTGTACCGGTGTCGGCAGCTGCTGATGGAAAGCCATCCCTACGCCCGCTACGGGCCGGCGAAACCGAGCTCATGCTGTTGATGATGCACCCCGCTGCACGCGCCAGTGCGAAGAGCGATGGCGCAGGTGCTCATATCGCTCGCCTCGAGGACCTGTTCGGCAAGCTGGAACTGATTGCACAACAATATCCCGACGAGATCGAGATCGGTCGCGTCGCGGCGCAGGTCACGGTGTCGAGCGGCGACTATGATCGGCTCGCATCGGCACTCGATGGCATGCTCCGCACCAACCCGAAGCATCCTACCTTGCTCGCCGCCCAAGGAATCGCGCTGACCGGACAGGCGGAAGCGGGCACTGACGCGGATTTTGCCAATGGTATCGCGCGCGCACGTCGGGTGATCGAGCAGGCCTTAACCATCGATCCGAGAAACACCCTCGCGCTCTACGCGATGTACCGCAACCATAGGGCCGATGCGGGGGTCACGCGCGCAGCCATTGCCTATCTTGCGCGCGCTCAGGAAATCGAACCAGGCGTCCCGTTCATACAATGGTCTTTGATCGACGCATATGTTCGACTGGGCGACCGTGCTCCAGCCCGCGCGCTCCTGACCCGCATTGCCGCGAACACACACGACCCGGAATCAAGCATTCATGCACGCGCGATCCTCACCAGGATCGGGAGCGCGCAGCCGCGCTGACGCCGCAAGACCGTTACACCGACGCCTTATTCCTCCACCCCCTCCCGCGCACGCAGCACCAGCTTGCGCTCGATGCCATAGGCGTATCCCCCCATGCTCCCGTCACTGCGCTGGGCGCGGTGGCAGGGGATGACGATCGCGACATTGTTCGCGCCGCATGCCGTCCCGGCCGCGCGGACTGCGCCGGGGCGTCCGGCTGCGATGGCGAGTTGGGTGTAGCTTAGCGTCTCGCCCGGCGGGATCGCGCGCAGCGCCTGCCACACCGCCTCCTGAAATGCCGTCCCGCGCACATCGAGCGGCAGGTCGGTGTGCCGCCCCGGCTGTTCCACCTCACTCACCACCCGCGCCCCCAGATCGGCCAGCGCCGCGCCGCCAGCGACGATCTCCGCCCGCGGAAACCGCGCGGCGAGCGCCAGGCTGTCTTCGTCGAACGCAACGCGGCACAGCCCCTTGTCCGTCGCCGCGATCAGCAGCGGCCCTAGGCTGGTGTCCGCCACGGTCCAGCGGATCGTCACCCCCGCCCCGCCATTGCGCCACGCGCTCGGCGTCATCCCCAGCCGGTCGGCGGCGGTCTCGTAAAAGCGGCTGGGAGCCGAATAGCCCGCCTCGTAAATCGCATCGGTCACGCTGTCCTCCGTATCCAGCGCCGCAGCTGCACGCCGCGCCCGCACCCCGCGCGCATAGGCCGCCGGGGTCACCCCGGTCGCGCGCTTGAACAGCCGCTGGAAGTGATGCGGCGCATAGCCGACCTCGCTCGCCAGCGCCTCCAGCCCGACCGCCTCCTCGGCGGCCTCGAGCAGCGCGACCGCCTGCGCCACCGCCACCCGCTCGCGCCCGATCTCGTCGGGCTTGCAGCGCAGACACGCGCGCAACCCCGCCGCCCGCGCGCTGGCCGCATCGGGGAAAAAGCGGACATTGCCGCGCAGCGGATGCCGCGCGGGACAACTCGGCTTGCAGTAAATGCCCGTCGTCAGCACCCCCGCGATGACCCGCCCGTCATAGGCACGGTCGCGGCGCTGGAAAGCATCCCAGGCTTCGTCGTCGGAGAGGATCATATTGCTCATGATCCCGATATAGGCCGATCTTACGCGCGGTGCTTCCCGCGCATTGCGTCCAAAGCGCGACGCCTTTAGGGGGACGCTTTCCCGCAGCTTTCAGGGCAGGCGAATGGCGGACGCACCACTGGTCGGCATCATCATGGGCAGCACCTCCGACTGGGAGACGATGCGCCACGCCGCCGAGACGCTCGACGCGCTCGGCGTGCCGCACGAGACCAAGGTGGTGTCCGCACATCGCACCCCCCAGCGCCTTTACGACTATGCCACCGGCGCTGCCGATCGCGGCCTCAAGGTGGTAATCGCCGGCGCCGGCGGCGCGGCGCATCTGCCCGGCATGGCGGCGTCGATGACCCACCTCCCCGTGCTTGGCGTGCCGGTCGAATCCAAGGCGCTGAAGGGCATGGATAGCCTGCTCTCGATCGTCCAGATGCCCGGCGGCATCCCGGTCGGCACACTGGCGATCGGCAAGGCGGGGGCGATCAACGCCGGCCTGCTCGCCGCCGCGATCCTCGCCACCAGCGACGCGGACCTGGCCGAACGGCTCAAGGCATGGCGCGCGCGCCAGACCGAGAGCGTCGCAACAGATCCCGAGTGATTGGCCCCGAATGACCGCAGTTCCGCCCGGCAACACCCTCGGCATCCTTGGCAGCGGCCAGCTTGGCCGGATGATCGCGGTCGCCGCCGCGCAACTCGGCTATCGCTGCCACATCTATGCGCCCGAAAGCGGACCGGCGTGCGACGTCGCCGCCGCCTTTACCTGCGCCGCCTATGACGACGAGGCCGCGCTCGCCGCGTTTGCGCGCGACTGCGCCGTCGTCACCTATGAGTTCGAGAATATCGACCCAGTCGCAGTAGCGACGATCTCCGCCCACGCCCCCGTCCGCCCCGGCCGCGCCTCGCTCGAAACCGCGGCGCATCGCTGGAATGAGAAGCGGCTGGCGGAGGAATGCGGCGGCCGACCCGCGCCGTGGCACCCGGTCGCCTCGCGCGCCGATCTCGACGCCGCACTCGCCGGGATCGGCACCCCCGCGATCCTCAAGACCGCGACCGAGGGCTATGACGGCAAGGGGCAGGTCCGCCTGGCGTCCCCCAGCGAAGCGGATGCCGCATGGGCATCGATTGGCGAGCGCGAATGCGTGCTCGAAGGGCTGGTCGCCTTCACCCATGAATTCTCGGTGCTGCTGGTGCGCGGTGTGGATGGCACGAGCATCGCCTACCCCACGCCGCATAACGAACATGTCGGCGGCATCCTCGACCGCTCGACCGCGCCGGCCCCGGCTCCGATCCTCGAACAGGCCCCCGCCGCCATTGCACTCGCCACGCAACTTGCCGACCGGCTTGGTCATGTCGGACTTCTCACCTGCGAATTCTTCGCCACGCCCGACGGCCCGGTGTTCAACGAAATGGCCCCGCGCGTCCACAATAGCGGCCACTGGACGATCGAGGGCGCCGAAACGTCTCAGTTCGAAAACCATGTCCGCGCGGTGCTCGGCCTCCCGCTCGGCCCGGTCGGGCTGACCGGCAGCGCGGTCGAGATGCGCAACCTGATCGGCGACGATGTCGACGCCTGGCACGCCCTGCTCGCCGAGCCCGGCGCGCACCTGCACCTCTACGGCAAGCACGAGGCACGGCCCGGCCGCAAGATGGGCCATGTCACCCGGGTGACGCGCTAGGCTCAGGTCACCTTCTTGTAGATCGTTACGCCCAGGATCAGGAACAGCGCAGCCACCGCCAGCGCGATGAAGAACAGGATCTTGGCGATATCCCAGGCGAATCCGGCGATCCCGCCAAAGCCCAGCAGGCCAAGCACGAGCGCGATGATCGCGAAGATGAAAGCGGCACGCAGCATCTGAAATCTCCCTCTATGCAAGGGAGAACGCCTCAACCGCGCGGGGTTGCCCCGCGCCCACGAAAAAGCCCGCCACCCTTGCGGGCAGCGGGCCATTTCACGTCACGGCATCGCCCAAATCAGGCGCGCGTGCCCTCCATCGGGAAGCTGCCGAACGCGCCCGCGGTGACGGTGCCCTTCATCGTGTCGCCATCGACCGTGGCTTCGCAGGTCAGCGTCATCGGCATCGGCACGGTGATGTCGAGCGACCACATCAGCTTGTCGCCATCGACCTTGCCGTTGTTGATCTGCGTCGTGCCCATCGCGCCGGCGTAGGTGCCGGTGAAGGTGTCGCCCGCGCTGGTCACGGTCAGCGTCGCCTTCTGATCGCCCATCGGCGAGTGGGTTACGGTATCCCAGCTTCCATCGACATTCGCCATGCTCTGCTCTCCTGTAATCCGTTGCGCCTCAGTTGCCGCCGGCGCCGGGGCCGACGGCTTCGGGCTTCACCACCTCGACAGGCAGGCCAAGGCTGTCAAGCTGTGCCCGCACCTTCGACGCATCGCCGACCACGACCCACACCAGCTTGCTCGGGTCGAGAGCCGCGCGTGCCGCAGCGTCAACCTGCGGGATCGTCAGCGCGCGATATTTTTTCGCAAGCTGCTCCTGATAGTCGTCGCCGCGGCGCATGAAGTCGTTCGACTGCATCGCGCCCAGCACCGCACCCGCAGTTTCATACTGGCCGGCCATGCGGCGAATCGCGCTGATCACCGACCGGTCGAACTCGACCTTGGTGATGCCCTTGTCGCCCAGATAGCCCTTCAGCTCCTTCTGGATTTCGGCAATCGCCGGGCCGGTCTTGTCGGCCTGAACCGGCGCGGAGACGATGAACGGCACCGCATGCTCCAGCCGGCTGATGCCGCCGCGCGCGCCGTACGACCACGCCTTGTCCTCACGCAGGTTCATGTTGATGCGCGACAGGAAGTCGCCGCCCAACACTTCGGTCGCGGTGCCGAGTGCGATCGGATCCGCGAACGGATCGACCGGCGTCATTTGCCCCGCCAGGATCAACGACTGGGGCGAATCCGGCCGGTCGATCAACAGGATCTTGGGCGCGGCCTGTTGCGGCTTGGCGGCAAAGCTCTTGGTGCCGGCGGCGCCTTCACCCTTCCAGTCGCCGAACTTCGCCTCGAACGCCGCCTTCACCTCGGTCAGTGGACGGTCGGACACGACGAAGATCTTCGCCTTGTCCGGGCGGATCCACGCCGCGTAGTAATTGACCAGGTCGTCGCGGGTCAGCTTCTTGACCGCCTCCGCGTCGCCGCCCAGCGCGGCGGTCTTCGCATAGGGCGAATCCTTGCCGTAGATCAGCGCCGGCATCGCCATCTGGGCAAGGCCCGCCGGGTTGGCGCGAACCTGCGCGATCTGTGCCAGCATCTGATTCCGAACACGCTCGATCTCGGGCTGTGGGAAGCTCGGGTTGCGGGCGATGTCCGCCATCAGCTCGAGCGAACCGTTGAGGTTCGGG
>JBHYGP010000613.1:1531-7727 GCA_051858935.1 Sphingomonas sp. | reverse complement strand
GCTAGGCGTCCGCTGACCGGTCACCGGGACGGGGGCGGCTCCGAAGAACTGCGGTCCCGCCTCGATGTCCTTGCGATCCCTTTGCACCTTGCGGCACTCCGGCATCGCGGTCCGGTCATCGATCGACACGATCCCGAAGGTCGTTTCGCTCGATCACCTCGCGTCGGTCCTGTTGCCCGAAGGTTTCCAGTTCCGTCGCGGCTGTGGCTGCATCTTCACGGCCACGCCCAAAGGCATCGCCGCTCTGCTGCAACCCGCTCCACCCGGTCCGAAGACGGGCTTTGCGTCCATGGCTTCCGGTCCGTTCCCGCTGCCCGAGGGCATCGATCGCTTCCCGACCGCCTGTCACCCCCGGCACGAGGCCAAAGGATGCCATTGGACGCCTGTCCGTTCCGTTCCCGCAAAGCCGATGCGAACATCGCCCTCATGGTTTCCCGGGGTGGCGTCCCCGTCCCGATCCGCACGGTTTCCCGAAGGCACCTGCACGGTTCGAGCCGTGGCAAACATCTGATTTCGCTTTGGTTTCCCGCCGCGGCCTCATCTGCCTGCCCCATGATGCTGTCATGGTTTTCGAGTCGGACGAAGTGCAGATCGACCGTTACCACCTGTGGATAACGTGGATCGCGGGCATGGTTAGCGTGGGGTCCAGTCGGGCGGGGCGAGTTCGAACCCGGCGAAGTCGAAGCCGGGAACGACGATGCAGCTGACCAAGGCCCAGCCGCGATGCGCGTCCGCCGCCTGCCAGCGAGTCGCCGGGACGCGCGCCTGAGGCTGGTAGCCAGCGATCACGTCGCCGCCAAGCAGGATCGTCTCGGGATTGGCATCCGCTGCGTCCGCGATCATCAGGTCGAGCGGCGATCCGGCGTGCCACAGCCACAGTTCATCGGCATCGACGCGGTGCCAGTGCGACCGCTGCCCCTGTTCCAGCAGGAACAGGATGGCGGTGCCGGGGGACCGGCCACCATCCTCAAGTGACTGAGAACGCCATGTTTCCCGATACCAGCCGCCTTCGGGATGGGGGGCCAGAGCGAGGCGTTCGATGAGTGTGCGGGCTTCCTGCATGCAGGATGAACTGCCCGAAATGTTGCGTTCATGAAACCCCGCCCAAAGCCGCGGCGTTCTTTCCCCGAGTTCAGGAAGATGGAGTAGAGATTATGCGTAACCTGATGCTGGCGCTGGGCGCCGCTTCGCTGGCCGTCCCCGCGACGGTGATGCTGCCGAGCACGTCGAGCGAGGCGCAGGCGCAGAGCAAGAAGAAGCGCCATTACAGCTATCGCGAGTGGAAGGGCCGGGATGGCCGCCGCTATTGCCGCAAGCCCGATGGCACGACCGGTCTGGTGATCGGCGGCGTGGCAGGCGCGCTGGTCGGCCGCAGCATCGACACGCGCGGCGACCGCACGGTCGGGACGCTGCTGGGTGCCGCTGCGGGCGCTGTCGCTGGCCGCGAAATCGAGCGTAGCGGTAAGCGCTGTCGCTAAACGCGCATAAATCCAGATAAATGATGCGGGGCGCGGGATATTTCCGCGCCCCGTTTCGTTGGCAGAACATCGGCGGGGGGCATCATGGACAGGGAGATGCCCGATGAATTTCTCACTTCGCACCGGCATGATCGCGCTGAGCGCTGGCGCCATGGCGCTGACCGGTGCCTGCAGCCAATATGGCTATGACCGGCCCGGCTATGCCAGCGGTGGCGGCGGTTGGGACGCACAGCGTTATTATCGTGACGGCAATTATCAGGAGCGGCGGCTGAGCCGCGGCGACAATGTCTATGTCGGGCGCGACGGGCGCTATTATTGCCGCCGTAGCGACGGCACAGCCGGCCTGATCGTCGGCGGCATCGCCGGCGGCGTGCTTGGCAACATCATTGCGCCGGGCGGGTCCAAGACGCTGGGCACGATCATCGGCGCTGCCGGTGGCGCAGCGATCGGGTCGGCGGTCGACAAGGGCGAAGTGCGCTGCCGCTGAGCGCGGTTTCGCAACGTTAACGCAAAGGGTGTAGTGCGCTGGAGCAATGCTCCGCGTACTCACCCTTTCGTCGTTATTCCCCGATGCGTCGCGGCCCAATTTCGGCGTGTTCGTCGAGCGGCAGACGCTGGGGCTCGCGGCGCATCCCGATGTCGAACTGAAGCTGGTTGCACCGGTCGGACTGCCGCCGTGGCCACTCTCGCGTGTGGGGCGCTACGCTGCGCTGGCCGCCCTGCCCCGCCATGAGGTCTGGAAGGGCGTCGAGACGTGGCGTCCGCGCTTTGCCAATTTGCCCGGGACCGGGGGGCGGTTTCATGCGGCGATGCTGGCAGCACGGCTGCAGCCGTTGCTGCGCACGATCCGGCGCGAGTTTGCGTTCGATGTAATCGACGCCAGCTTCTTCTTTCCCGATGGCGTTGCAGCGGTCGAGCTGGGCCGCGCATTCGGCGTGCCGGTGTCGATCAAGGCGCGCGGGGCGGACATTCATCATTGGGGCCGCGCGGCTGGGACGGCGGCGCAGGTTCTGGACGCCGGGCGGCGCGCCGACGGGCTGCTGGCGGTGGCGGGGTCAATGCGCGACGATATGGTGGCGCTGGGCATGGATGCGGCCAAGATCCGCGTCCATCGCACCGGCGTCGATCTCGATCGCTTCGCGCCGCGCGACCGGGCGGCGGCGAAGGCTGCTTTGGGGGTCACCGGGCCGTTAGTGGCGAGCGTCGGCGCGCTGATCCCGCGCAAGGGGCATGATGTGGTGATCGAAGCGGTTGCCGCCTTGCCCGGCGTGCGACTGATGATCGCGGGCGAGGGACCGGAGCGGCCCAAGCTGGTGGCACAGATCGCGCGGCTCGGGGTCGGCGACCGGGTGACGCTGATGGGCAGCGTGGCGCATGGCGAATTGCCGGAATTGCTGGCAGCGGCGGATGTGATGGCGCTGGCGTCGTCGTCCGAGGGGCTGGCCAATGCCTGGGTCGAGGCGCTCGCAAGCGGGACGCCGGTGGTGATCCCCGATGCCGGCGGTGCACGCGAGCTGGTGACCGCGCCCGAACATGGGCGGATCGTTGCGCGGACCGCGGGCGCGTTTGGCGAGGCGATCGCGGCGCTGATCGCCTCCCCTCCCCCCGTGGACGCCGTTCGCGCGGGCGCGGCGGGGTTTACCTGGGAGGCGAACCGCGACGCGCTCTACGCGCATCTGGCGCGATTGGTGCGCCGCTAATTTCCTGCGCTCCTGCGAAGGCAGGAGCCCAGAGCCCCATGGGGCATCCCTCATAACTCTGGGCTCCTGCCTGCGCAGGAGCACATCGGTTGACTCTACTTCTTCTTCGTCCACGCCGCCGCCTGCACCTCCGCCAGCTTCACCAGATCGCCCAGCGCCAGGTTCATGTCGATCAGGTGTAGCCCCCAGTCGTCGAGCCGCTGCGAGCCGACCATCACATCGCCGGGGATGGTGTCGGTGCGCGCATCGGCGGGGTCGGCGTTCAGCGTCGCCTCGAAATAGCTCGCCCCGTCCTTCACCACGCACGCGCCCGAAAGCAGGCCGGGCAGCTTGACGAAGTTGGTCGTCACCGGCGGCCCGTCCTTGCTCCACGCGAAGGCGGAGGCAGTGCCCAGCAGCGAACCGGTCGGGAGATAGGCCTCCAGCGGCACGCTGCCGCCGCCCAGCGCGGCGGGGTTGGTGCACGCGACCTGCATCCCCGGCGCGGCGGTGCGGGCGAAGCGGGTCTTGGCGGGCGGCGGCACATCGGCGCGGAAGCTGACATACGTGACCACACAGCCGGTGTCGGTCGCGCTGGCGCAGGTCGGGATCGACTTGAGCGTGCCGGTGCGCTGGCCCGCCGTCACGTCGAGGTTGAAGCCGATCGGCATCGCCGAGATGATCGGCTTCATCCGGTCCGGCTTGCCGTCGAATTCGCGCTCGAGCAGCTGCGAGAGCATCCGTGCGCCCTGGCTGTGGCCGATCAGCACGACGCCGCGCCCCTGATTGTCGTGCTTCATATAGTCATCGAAGGCGGCCTTGACGTCGCGATAGCCCAGCACCGGGTCGGCGCCCGAAGTCTGGCCGGCCATCACCGCCTGCAGCGCCTTGAGCGTGACCTGGCGATACATCGGCGCATAGACGCGGCACACGCTGCGGAAGCGCGCCGCCTGAATCATCGCGACGCGGCGCTCGGCCTGATCGATGCTGAGGTCGCTGTTGGGCGTCGGATCGGTCGAGACGGTGGGATAGACGTAGAAGCAATCGAATTTCGGGTTTGCTGCGGGGGTGAATTTTTCGACGGTGCGCGATCCGTCCGGCGCGACCACCGTCGCGTCGAGATTGACGGTGCAGCTATCCTCACGGCCCGGACGGCACAGCCAGTTGGCCATGTCGCGATAGTCGGCGGGTGCGGCGGTCTGGGCGGCGGCAAGCGCAATGGCGGCGGTCAACATGATCCTCTCCCCTGTTGTTTCAGGTGATCATGCCTCAGTCCAAATCAAATTGGAAGATCGGGTATGGCGATCAGTCGAGCGGATAAAGCGCTGCGGCGACACTCCGAAGTTCGGCGCGCAACACACCCCACAAGCGCGCAGCTGCGCGGCTGTCCATCGGCTCGATGCCGAACGGCAGTCCCGCTTCGAGCGCCGCAGGCGGGCGGCGCAGCGTGGTACCCGTGCCGAGGATGACAAACTCAGGCGGCGGGTCCATCGCCAGCAGCGGGGCGAAATCGTCGAGGCTCAACGCGTCGATCGGCGGGGGCGACCAGCCATCGGCGCGCGTGGGCGTGAGGATCAGCCCCTCATACACACCGTCATCGACACGAAAGCCGCGCCCGCTGAACCCCGAGACGACCGGCCCCTCGATGCGGGTCCGGTCGACCCGCATCAGGGCATGTCCTTAAAGCTGACCGTGCCGCCCGACTTGGCCGCAGCCTTGGCTTCCTCCGCCTTTTCCTCGTCCGACTTGAAGCTGCCTGGACCCACCTTGAACTGGATCAGGATGCCGTTGCCGACGAACATCGACGACCAGGTGCCGATCGCGATGCCGAGCAGCATGGCGAGCGAGAAGCCGAAGATCACGTTCGGGCCAAGGAACACCAGCGCAGCAAGCGCGGTGATCAGGGTCAGCGAGGTCATCACGGTGCGTGCCAGCGTCTCGTTGATCGAGAGGTTGAGCAGCGGGATGATCTCCATCTTGCGGTATTTGCGCAGATTTTCGCGGACCCGGTCGAAGATCACGATCTTGTCGTTGAGCGAATAGCCGATGATCGTCAGCAACGCCGCGACGGTGTTGAGGTTGAACTCCAGCTGTGTCGCGGCGAAGAAGCCCAGCGTAACGACCATGTCCTGCGCCAGTGCGAGCAGCGCGCCGACGCCGAACTGCCACTCGAACCGGAACCAGATATAGATGGCAACCGCGAGCATCGCGAAGCCGAGCGCCATCGCGCCCTTCTGGAACAATTCGCCCGAAACCTTGCCCGACACCGCCTCAACCGAAGCGACGCTGGCGCCCGGATAGTTCTTGGCAATCACGTCGCGCACGCGCGCAGTGGCGGTCGCCGTCGCATCCTTGTCATCGCCGGGGACGGGGATGCGGATCGCGACTTCCTGGGCCGAACCGAACTGCTGGATCGTCGATTCGCCATAGCCGAGCGCATCGACGCGCTCACGCAGCGTGTCGATCTGAATCGGCTGGCTGAAGTTCACGCGGATATTCTGACCACCGACAAAATCGATGCCGAAATTGAGGCCGCGCAGGCCCAGCATGGCGATCGACGCGACAACCATCGCGATGGTGATGAACGTGGCGACGTGGCGCCAGCGCATCCAGTCGATGTTCACATTGTCGGGAACGAGTTTCATTGGACGCATGTCGATAGTTCCCTCAGATCACCAGCTCTTTGGGCCGGGTCTTGAGCCAGTTCGAGACCATCAGGCGGGTAAAGGTGACCGCGGTAAAGACCGAGGTGACGATGCCGATGGTCAGAACGACCGCAAAACCGCGCACGGGTCCAGCGCCGAAGATGAACATGATGAAGGCCGCGATCACGTTGGTGACGTTCGCGTCGAAGATCGCGCGGCTCGCTTCCTTGTAGCCGAACTCGATCGCGGAATTGTTCGCACGGCCACGATGCAGCTCTTCGCGAATACGCTCGTTGATCAGCACGTTGGCATCGACCGCCGCGCCGATCGTCAGCACGAAGCCGGCGATACCGGGCAGGGTCAAAGTCGCGTTGAACAGCGCCATGATGCCGAT
>JBHYGP010000613.1:0-1521 GCA_051858935.1 Sphingomonas sp. | reverse complement strand
GATGATCATGATCACGTTCACGACCAGCGCGATGTTCGCGTACACGCCGAAGCGGAAATAGGCGAAGAGCATCAGTAGCACGATGGCGACGGTGCCGATGATGCCGGCGATGATCCCCTTCTCGATCGATTCAGCGCCGAGTTCGGGGCTGATCGTCGATTCCTCGACCACCTCGAGCTTCACCGGCATCTTGCCCGATCGCAGCGCGATGGCGAGCTGGTTGGCGCTATCGACCGTGAAGCCGCCCGAAATCTGCCCCCGGCCGCCAAGGATCGGCTCGTTGATGTTCGGCGCGGAAATCACCTGACCGTCAACGACGATCGCGAACGGCTTTCCGGTATTCTCCTGGGTCGTCTTGGCAAATCGAAGGCCGCCCTGACTGTCAAAGGTAAAACCGACCACGGCGCGCTGGTCCTGGTCGAATTCCTGTCGCGCGTCGATCAGCTGATCGCCGCCGACGATCGTCTGACGCTTGAGCGCGATCATCGGACGCTCGCCCTCCTTGGTCGGATAGGCGACATAGGGAATCCCGCCCGGCGCATCGGGATAGGGCGCGATCTCGCTGCCGATCGGCGCGCGGCCAGCGGCAATCTCGGTCGGATTGGCGGTGATATCGACCAGTTTGAACTCAAGCCGCGCGGTCTTGCCGAGCAGTTCCTTCAGTGCTTCGGGATTCTGAAGGCCCGGCACCTGCACGACGATACGGTCGGCACCCTGACGGATAATGGTCGGTTCGAGCGTGCCGAGCGCGTTGATGCGGCGATCCACGACTTCACGCGCGTCATTCATCGCCTGATCAATCGCCTGCGCGATCCCGGCCTGAGTCGGGGTGACGACGAACTGCGACGAGTTCTGGACCTCGATCGTCCATTCGCGCTGGCCGGTCATGCCGACACCACTGCCCGTCAGCGTCAGCAGACGCTCACGCGCCGCATCCACCTTGCTCGGATCGCGCAGCATGAAGGTAATGCGATTGTCGCGCAGCGAGATGTCGCCGATGTCGATGCGCGGGTCCTGACGGCGGAACTCCGTCTCGATCTCGTCACGCTTGGCGGCGAGGCGCACGCGCGAGAAATCGGCCATGTCCGCTTCGAGCAGGATGTAGCTGCCGCCCGCCAGGTCGAGACCCAGGTTGATGGTCGGCTTGGGCACCCAGCTCGGCCAGCTGTCGCGCACGCTCTGCGGCATGAAGCTGGGCACAGCACACAGCGTGAAGACGAAGATGGTCACCCAGACCATCCACACCTTCCACTTCGGAAAATCGAGCATGAGGTGCTGACCCTATCAGTCGTTTGCGGGCTTGCCGCCGAGCGGCTGGACCTCGACGATCGTCGCCTTGACGACCTTGACCTTCACGCCGGTGGCGATCTCGACATTGGCATAGACGTCGTCGACCGACACCACCTTGCCGACCAGACCGCCCGCAGTGACGACGGTGTCGTTCTTCTTCATACCGCCGATCGACGCCTGAAGCGTCTTCATCCGCTTTTGCTGCGGGCGAATCATCAGGAAGTAGAAAGC
>JBHYGP010000612.1:6167-7741 GCA_051858935.1 Sphingomonas sp. | reverse complement strand
GGGGGGGGGGGTGGTGCAGACGGCTCAGCCTCCGCCTTAGCCGAACCACGAGGCGGGACCCGCGGTGGCGGATTCGGGGCAAGCTGTTGCGCAGTCCCCCAAGCGCTTACCCAGCGGCGTTCTGCTTGAGACTCGCCTGTAGTTAAAACCGTGGTCGCGATCAGAATCGCGAGCCCCAATAACATCCCGTGTCCCCGAATTGCCCCTCTCCACTAAGATGCGCCTAGCGGTGCCCCGCAATTCGCAATCGATTGTCATTGGCGTATCATCGGGCGATGACCCATGCAACGATTGTGCAGTCGACAAATTGAATACCTCCGCCTGCAGGACGGTGGCCGCGCAAAGGTGCGCATTTGCCGGTATGGCTCGCCGCATCTGGCGAGCCTTTTCCTCGGTTGATTTGACCGGCTCGACAGGTCGTTGGACAGGAAGCCGCAGTCCGTCGAACATGCCCTGCACCTTCGCGGGTACCTTATGCGCCAACTCGGCGACGCGCTCACGGAACGTGATCCCACCCCGCTCCGCAAACTGGCGCTTGGGCTCCCGGGCATAGTCGCTCGCCATATCCCTGGCGCGCTCGCGCGATAGCTTGCAAACGAGCCTGCCCTGGTCCGCGAAGTCATCCTGCCCATAGTGCAGATCGACGCGGTCGCGATGGCGCGACAGTGCGACGTATGCCGAATGGCTGCCCATGCCGGGCATCGCCAGCACATGGGTGCGATCCACCGTCATGCCCTGCGCTTTGTGAATCGTGGCGGCATAGCCGTGATCAATCTGCGCATCGTGTCGATCGCCGCGCGGGTTCGCTCGCGATCCCCACAGCATCCTTCTGTCACCTCGCCGCATCGGCGGGGCGAGCTTTGCCACCGTCGCCCCCGATGGTAAGGTCGTACAATGATCGACCGAACAATGCGCGCGATTGCGGGAATGCTGGCTATCGTAGTTCTGGCTTTGCCCGGCTGTGGACGTGCCCAGGACTCAGGGCTCATACCAGCACTCGAACGCCTTGCTGAAGCTGGACATGCCGAGGCGATTTATCATTTGGGCATGGCCTATCAGACCGGATCGGGCGTTGCCGAGGATCGTGCCAAAGCGCTTGACGCGTTCCGCAAGGCCGCAGCTCTTGGCGACCCATTGGCCGCGTATAAATTGGGCTGCTACTATGACGGGCAAGGCGCGGGTCTTGTCGAACCAGACGCAAAGCTGGCGCTTCAGCATAAGCTTGTCGCGGCGAAGGCCGGCTATGCGCTTGCGCAACAGGATGTTGGCGTCCTCTACGCCCGCGCAGGCGAGTTTCCGACAGCGCTGAACTGGCTGGAACAGTCGGCCGCTCAGGGATGGTCGGGCGGCCTCATGGCGCTCGCTTCAGCCTATAATGGGGCGGCTGGTATCCAGCCGGATGCCGTAAAGACGGCAGCCTATTTCCAGCTTTTTCTGACCCGTTCGAAACCTGCCCAAGCGCAGATAGCGTGGTTGAAGACATTCGAAGCGCAGCTGTCGCCTGATGAGCGAAAGCAGGCGGAGAAGATTGTCCGCGACTATCGCCCGGCGCCGACCCAGCTCACCTTGAAAGC
>JBHYGP010000612.1:4212-6157 GCA_051858935.1 Sphingomonas sp. | reverse complement strand
GGACAACGCGCCGCGCAATCCCTCGTCCAGTCGACCAGCAAAAAGTGAAGCTGCTTTAGTAGCGTTTACGGCCTTGACGGTGGGTGCGCGGTCACCAAAGGCCTTGCCATTCAATGGCGCTATTGCACCGGCGTTGCGCGGTCGATGGCACCGGCATCGAGCAGGGGGGCGGCATCGAGTGCATCTGCGCCGAGAATGCCGCCCAGCCGATCCAGTGCGGCGAGGATCATTGCCTGTTCCCAGACCGGCAGCGCGGGGAATTGGTCGCTGAAGCGTGCCTGAAGCAAATCGGGAGCTTTCTCGATCGTTGCCCGGCCCGATTCCGTCGCCTGGAGAATGATCTGGCGCTTGTCGCGCAGGCTGCGCTCACGCTTCACCAGCATGCCCGCTTCGAGCCGGTCGACGATGTTGGTGATCGTCGCCTGGCTGAACTGGAGCGTGGAGGCCAGGACGCTTGCGGTCGTTTCTCCGCGCTGCTCGATGTCGTGCAGGACGAGCAGCTGCGACGGGGTCAGCCCGGTTACCGCGGCAAGCTGCCGACTGCCCAGATCCGACGCGCGCAGGATGCGGCGCAGCGCCTTGAGGGTCGGGGACGTGAGATCGATTTCCACTGCCTCGTGATATTGCAAAGCCGGTGCCACTGCCACCGCGAATAAACTTCCACTATCAAAGCAATATACACGCTTACTCGACACAAGAATGGGTGGCGGGTTGAGAAAGGCCCGGATATTCCCTATATAGCGCGCCGACACAGGGAGCAGCCCGCCATGCGCGGGTCCGAAAAATAATACGGAGTATGAAGTATCTTTGGGGCGCAAACAGAACGAACGGCAGTGCCGGGCGTCCACGAAGGGGCGCGAAATGACCACATCGAAATGCGGAAGCCGTGCGCCGAGGATGGCGCCCAGATCACCGCGCTGATCGCCGCGGCACCGCCGCTCGATCGCAATTCCGCCTATTGCAACCTGCTGCAATGCACCGACTTCGCCGACACCTGCGTGGTGGCGGAGCGGGATGGCAGGATTGTTGGCTGGGTATCGGGCTATCGTCCCCCCGCGGCGCCCGACGCGGTGTTCGTGTGGCAGGTCGCCGTCCACTCCAGCGCCCGTGGCGAAGGCCTTGCGGCGCGGATGCTGGACGCGCTGATTGCGCGCCCTGCCGCTGCGGGGGCGACCAGCCTGATCACCACCATCACCGAGGCGAACGCGGCGTCCTGGGCGCTGTTCGCCGCCTTCGCGCGTCGCCACGGCGCCGTGCTGACCAAGGCTCCGCGCTTCGAGCGCGATGCGCATCTGGGCGGCACGCACGACACCGAATGGGAAGCGCGCATCGGACCGCTTCCGACCACCGACTGAACAACAGATCTGGAGAAGACCTATGACCGCAATTGCGGAGCCGAGCCATATCGCGCCGGACACGCGCATCTACGAACGGCGCGAGTCCGTCGTCCGCAGCTATTCGCGGTCGATCCCGCGTCAGTTCAATCGTGCCCAGGATGTCTGGCTGCATGACGCGAACGGCGGCAAATATCTCGATTTCCTGTCTGGCTGTTCGACGCTCAACTACGGGCACAATCATCCCGTGCTCAAACAGGCGCTGCTCGACTACATCTCAAATGACGGCATCGCCCACGGGCTCGATCTGCACACCGACGCGAAAGCCGAGTTTCTGCGCACGCTGGAGGATGTGATCCTGCGTCCGCGCGGGCTCGATTACCGCGCGATGTTCACCGGTCCCACCGGCACCAATGCAGTCGAGGCGGCGATCAAGCTGGCGCGCAAGGTTACCGGCCGTGAAATGGTCATCGCCTTCACCAACGGCTTTCACGGCATGACGCTCGGTGCGCTGGCGTGCACCGGCAATGCCGGCAAGCGCGGTGGCGCCGGTGTTCCGCTGAGCCATGTCGCGCACGAACCCTATGACGGCTATTATGGTCCCGACGTCG
>JBHYGP010000612.1:0-4202 GCA_051858935.1 Sphingomonas sp. | reverse complement strand
CTTTCCGACCCGTCGAGCGGCCTTGATGCGCCGGCCGCGATCCTGGTCGAGACGGTGCAGGGCGAGGGCGGGCTCAACGCCGCGTCGCCCGAGTGGCTGCGCGCGGTCGCGCGGATCGCAAAGGCGCACGGCGCATTGCTGATTATCGACGATATCCAGGCGGGTTGTGGCCGCACCGGCGGGTTCTTCAGCTTTGAAGACATGGGCTTCACGCCAGACATCGTCACCCTCGCCAAGTCGCTGTCGGGCATGGGCCTGCCCTTCGCGCTGACCCTGTTCCGCCCGGAATTCGACATCTGGTCGCCCGGCGAACACAACGGCACGTTCCGCGGCAACAACCACGCATTCGTGACGGCGACCGCGACATTGCGGCATTTCTGGAGCGGGGGCGACTTCGTGGCCGATGTCGAGCGGCGGGGACGCCTGCTCGAACGCCGGCTCGACCAGATGGCGGCTGAGCATGGCCTGACGACCCGTGGTCGCGGGATGATGCGCGGGATCGATGTCGGTTCGGGTGAAATCGCCGCCGCGATTACCTCGGCCTGTTTCGATCACGGGCTGATCATCGAAACCAGCGGTCCGCACGATGAGATCGTCAAGGTGCTCGCCCCCCTCGTCATCGCCGACGAGGTGCTGGCTGCGGGCCTCGACATCCTGGAGCGCAGCATCCGCAACGCGCTCTCCCCCACCCTCGGCGTCGCCGCCTGAACCAGGAGACATCACATGATCATTCGCAACCTGAAAGAAGTCCGCGCCAGCGAGCGCAACGTGAAGTCCGACGGCTGGGCAAGCGCCCGGCTGCTTCTCAAGGACGACGATATGGGCTTTTCATTCCACCTGACGACATTGTTCGCCGGCCATGAACTGAAGATGCATTATCAGAACCATCTCGAGGCCGTGCTGGTCCTGAAGGGCACCGGCACCATCGAGGATCTGGGCACCGGAGAGGTTCACGAACTGCGGCCCGGTATTCTCTACGCGCTCAATGAGAATGACCGGCATATCGTCCGCCCGACCACCGACATTCTGACCGCCTGCGTGTTCAACCCGCCGGTCACCGGCCGCGAGGTGCATGACGAGAACGGCGCCTACCCCGCCGCCGAAGATGCGCTCGCAACCGCCGCGATGGCCAGCTGAAGGAGACGAGCATTGGCAACAGATCTATATCCATCGCGCGGCGCGCCGGAGCGCGTGCTGCTACCCCGCCACGACCCGGTCACCCATGCCGTCTGGCGACCGGGCGCGCCCCTCGCCCGCGAGCAGATCGAGCAGTTCGATCAGGACGGCTATCTCGTGCTCGAGGACGTGTTCGGGCCGAACGAAATCGCGACGCTTCAGGATGAGACGGCCCGCCTGCTGGGCGATCCGTCCTCGCTCGACGCCGAAACGATCATCACCGAGCCGGGCGGAAGCGAAATTCGCTCGATCTTCGAGATTCACGCGCAAAGCGCCATCATGGCGCGGCTCGCTGCCGACGAGCGGCTGGCGGGCGTGGCGCGCTTCCTGCTTGGCGATCAGGTGTACGTTCATCAGTCGCGGCTGAACTACAAGCCGGGATTCCAGGGCAAGGAATTCTACTGGCATTCCGATTTCGAGACTTGGCACACCGAGGACGGCATGCCGCGCATGCGCGCATTGTCGATGTCGGTGCTGCTTGCGGAGAATACGCCGAACAACGGTCCGCTGATGCTGATCCCCGGCTCGCAGCGCGTGTTCGTCACCTGCGCCGGCGAAGCACCCGACGATCACTACAAGATGTCGCTCAAGAAGCAGGAATATGGCGTGCCCGACGAGCAAAGCCTGACCGAGCTCGCGCATCGCAACGGCATCGTTGCCCCGGTCGGAAAGCCCGGGACCGTGATCATCTTCGACTGCAACATGATGCACGGTTCGAACGGCAACATCACGCCATTCCCGCGGGCCAACGCCTTCCTGGTCTACAATGCCGTGTCGAACCGGCTGCAGGCGCCGTTTGCCGCATCGAAACCGCGTCCGCGCTTCATCGCCGCGCGCGACGCCACGCCGCTGACGCCGGTTTCGGGTGAACTGACGGCGGAGCCAGCATGACGGGGAAGCACAGCGTTGAGAAGATCGGCGGCACGTCGATGGCGGCGACCGCCACCGTCTTTGACAATGTGCTGATCGCCGGTCGCAGTGGTGCCGATCTCTACAACAGGATCTTCGTCGTCTCGGCCTATGCCGGGATGACCGACCTGTTGCTCGAACATAAAAAGACCGGCGTGCCCGGGGTTTATGCGAGTTTCGCGCTCAACGACGGCGACCGCTGCTGGCGCGACGCGCTGGAAGACGTGCGCGCGGCGATGATCCGGCGCAATGCCGAGATGTTCGTGCGCGAGGACAGTCGCGCCGAATGCGACCGCTTTGTCGAGGGGCGGGTTGATGGACTGCGCGCATGCCTGAACGATCTGGACCGCCTGCGCGCGCACGGTCGCTTCTGCCTCAAGGAGCAGCTCGTCACCATTCGGGAGATGCTGGCCGGGCTGGGCGAGGCGCACAGCGCGCACAGCACGGCGCTGTTGCTGCGCGACCGTGGCGTCAATGCCGTGTTCGTCGATCTGACCATGTGGCTGCATGAGAGGCTGGACACGCTCGACACCCGCATTCGCGAAGCGCTCGAACCGATCGATCTCGCCACGCAGATGCCGATCGTCACCGGCTATGCCGGATGCGAGGGCGGGATGGTGCGCCGCTATGCCCGGGGGTACTCGGAAATGACCTTCTCACGCATTGCCGTGCTGACACAGGCGCGCGAGGCGATCATCCACAAGGAGTTTCATCTCTCCAGCGCCGACCCCCGACTGGTCGGGGAAGACCGCGCGCGCAAGATCGGCCGGACCAGCTACGATGTCGCGGATCAACTCGCCAATCTTGGAATGGAGGCGATCCATCCGCGTGCCGGTCGCGGACTGCGCCAGGCAGAGATCCCGTTACGGGTGCGCAATACATTTGACCGGCTGGACCCCGGCACGCTGATCAGCGGCGATTATGTGACGGAAAAGCCGCGGATCGAAATCGTCACCGGCCTGCGCACCGTTCACGCGCTTCAATTCTTCGACCAGGATATGGTCGGCGAAAAGGGGTTCGATGCAGCCATTCTGGACGCGCTGACCCGGCATGGCGCGTGGATCGTCAGCAAGTCGTCCAACGCGAATACCATCACCCATTATCTGGCGACCGACGCCGCGACGGTGGGCCGCGTGATCGCCGATCTCGAATCCGCGTTCCCCGCATCGGCGATTTCGTCGCATCCCGTGGCGATCGTATCGGTGATCGGCAGCGACATTTCCGAGCCGGGCCTGGTTCCACGCGCGCTGCTGGCGCTTGATGAGGCGGGGATCACGATGATCGCGATGCAGCATCAGATCCGCAATGTCGATGTGCAGTTCATTGTCGATTGCGATGCCTTCGATGCTGCGATCTGCGCGCTGCACGCGGCGTTGGTCGAGGGTGCCGGGACCGCCAAGAGCGGTCGCGCTGCCGCTTGATCTGCATGTAATGAACCCCTCTAAGCTCTCTGGTCCAGCGCGATGCTGAGCGCGATGCTTTCGGTACGCAGCCTGTTGCTCGCCATCTTCATGCTGATGGCGGGCAGCGGCTTTCTCGCGACCCTCACCAGCGTCCGGCTGGAGCGGGCCGGGAGCAGCGCGCTGTTCATCGGCGTGGTCGGCACGGCCTATTTTTTAGGACTGGTCATCGGGTCGCTGCGGGTGTCGCGGCTCATTCGCCGGGTCGGGCATATCCGTGCATTCGCGGCGTTCGTCTCGCTCTTCTCCGCCAGCACGCTGACCTACGCGATCCATCAGGACCCTCTGCTCTGGGCGGGGCTGCGCTTTGTCGACGGACTGTGCGTCGCCGGCGTATTCGTCTGCCTGGAGAGCTGGCTGAACGAGCGCGCCGAGGCGCGGTCGCGCGGATCGGTGCTCGCGAGCTACATGATCGCACTTTATGCCGGTCAGGCGATCGGACAGTTCCTGCTGAATCTGAGCGAAACGAAGCCGTCGATGCCGTTTCTGGTCGCGTCGATCCTGATCTCGCTCGCGGCTATCCCGGTCGTGCTGACGCGGATTTCAGCGCCTCCACCCGATGAAGGAACCCCGCTTTCGATCCGTCGGCTCTATGCGACATCGCCGCTCGGAATCGTGGGCGCGACGTTGACCGGCGTGATGCTGGGCGCCTTCTAT
>JBHYGP010000611.1:1417-7756 GCA_051858935.1 Sphingomonas sp. | reverse complement strand
AGCTTCAGGACCATAATTCGCCGGTTTCGTTCCGCAACATCTGGGTGCGCCCGCTCCCCGAAGCTGCGGCGAGCCACGATCAGCAGGGTGAGGTTAAATGAGACTGGATCGACGCGATGCGCTGGCCGGAATGGCGGCGATGTTCGGGACCGCGCTGTTCGCGCCGATCGCACGCGCGGCGGCGGCACAGGTAACGCCGATCAGCGACGGCCCGCCAAGCGCGCCGGTGTTCAGCGCCGATCAGCGCGTGCTGATGACCGCGCTCAGCGAACGCATCATGCCGACCACCGACACGCCCGGCGCGATTGCGGCAGGCGTGCCGGAGTTCATCGAGAAGATGCTCGCCGACTGGGCGGTTCCCGAGGAGCGCAAGCCGATCCTCGCCGGGCTCGACGCGATCGAGGCGCGCAGCCAGGCCGATTTCCAGATCGCGGCGGTCAACGCCACGCCCGAACAGCAGGACGCGCTGCTGACGTTGGCGATGGAGGACAAGATCCCCGGCGGCCTGAGCTTCTTCGACAAGTTCCGCCAGCTCGTAATTACCGGTTATTTCACCTCCGAAATCGGCATCACGCAGGAGCGCGACTATCTCCCGGTGCCGGGGCGATATGACGGCGCGCACCCCTATTCCCCCGGCACCAAGGTGTTCTCCTCATGATGATCGACCGACGCCAATGGCTGGCGGGCGGTGCCGCGCTCGCGACCACCCTCGCCGCCGCACCGCTGATGGCGCGCGCGAAACAGCCACGCCCGATCGGGCTTCAGCTTTACACCGTCCGCGAATTGTTCACGCCCGACCCGATCGGCACGCTCGAGCAGGTGGCGGCGATCGGCTATCGCGAAGTCGAATATGGCGGCGGCGGTTACGACAAGATGGACCATGCCGCGCTGCGCAAGGCGATGGACCGGCTCGGCCTGAAATGCCCCTCGATCCATGTCGGCTATGAGGCGCTGGCCGCCGATCTGGGTGCGGTGGTCAAAATGGCAACGACGCTGGGTGCGGACACGATCGTCCTGCCCTGGCTGACCCCGCAGATGCGCGTGCCAGAGGTTTTCCAGCGCGCCGTGGGCGACTTCAACCGCTGGGCGGGACAGCTCAAACAGGCAGGGCTCGACTTCGCCTATCACAACCACGACTTCGAGTTCACGATCAAGGCGGACGGGCGCAGCCTGTTCGACATGCTGGTCGCGGATGCCGACCCGGCACTCGTCAAGATCGAGCTCGACCTGTTCTGGACCATCGCCGCGGGCGAGGATCCCAAGGCATGGATCGCGCGGCTACCGGGCCGCATCTTCGCCTATCACGTCAAGGACCGCGCGAGCGATGGCAAGATGGTCAGCGTGGGGGCGGGCGTGGTCGATTTCGCGGACATCTTCACGCTGAACAAGCAGGCGGGCGTCAAGCATCTCTATGTCGAGAATGATCAGGCGCCCGCGCCCTATCTGCCCGACATCAAGGCCAGTTTCGACCATTTGCGCCGGATGGGCGCGTAACCGGATTTAGGGGGGATCGGCATGGCCGACATGTTCGATGCGATCGTCATCGGCTCAGGGGTGAGCGGCGGATGGGCGGCGAAGGAGCTGACCGAAAAGGGCCTGCGCGTCCTGATGCTCGACCGCGGGGTGATGGTCGAACATGGTCAGGATTACGACTATGACGGGAAGGCACCGTTCGAAATTCCGGCGCGCGACGTGATGCCCAAGCATCTGATCGACAGCGATTATTTTATCGCGAAGAACGGCTATATCGCGCCATCCTCCCAAAAATTCTACAATAACGACCGGTTGAATCCCTATGCCTATGGCGAGGGAGACAAATTCTACTGGATCCGCCCCGGCGCGGTCGGTGGCAAGTCGTTGATCTGGGGGCGCTGGAGCTTTCGCTGGAGCCCGGAGGATTTCGAGGCGAACAAGAAGGAGAATGTCGGGATCGACTGGCCGATTCGCTATGACGATCTCGCGCCTTGGTATGACTATGTCGAAAAGGTCGTCGGCGTGTCGGGATCGCGCGAGAATCTGCCGCAGCTGCCCGACAGCCTGTTCCAGCCGCCGATGCAGATGAACGTCGCGGAGAAGTGGCTGAAGGAAAAGCTCGAAGCCAGCTCGCCGGGTCGCAAGCTGATCCCGTCGCGCCTGTCCAACATGACCGAGGACAAGCCCGATCAGGGGCGCAGCAAATGCCAGTTTCGCAATCAATGCGGTCGCGGCTGCTCGTTCGGTTCCTATTTCTCGACCCAGGCCGTTACCTTGCCGCTGGCTCGTGCCACCGGTCGGTTGACGCTGCGCCCGGATTCGGTGGTCACCAGTCTCGAATATGACGCGCCGAGCCGCCGTGTGACCGGGGTGCGGGTGGTCGATGCCAAAACCAAACAGGTCGAGGTCATTCCCGCGCGGATGGTGTTCCTCTGCGCATCGGCGATGGCATCGACCCAGATCCTGATGAACTCGCGCGCGCCGGGCAGCGGGAAGAGCCATTTCGACAGCAGCGGGACGCTCGGTCGCTACGTCATGGACCATATCTTCCGCGTCGGCGCGGCGGGCGAAATCCCGGGGTTCAGCGAGTATATCGAATATGGTCGGCGGCCTGGCGGGGTGTACATCCCGCGCTTCCGCAATGTCGGCGGTGAGGAAGGCATCGGTTTCCGTCGCGGCTATGGCTTTCAGGGCAGTGCGCGGCGCGAGCCGGTCCCGCCCAAGGGCTTCGGCGCCTCGATGAAACAGGGGATGCGCGACTATGGTCCGTGGAAATTCGCGATGGGCGCGTTCGGCGAATGCCTGCCTTACGAAGATAATCACGTCAGCCTGCACGCGGACAAAGTCGACCGGTTCGGGGTTCCGCTGATGCGGTTCGACGTGCGGTTCCGCGACAATGAAATTCGCATGATGGACGATGCGCGGATTGAGGGCGAGAAGATGCTCAAGGCCGCCGGCCTGCGCAATGTGCACAGCTGGCGCGGCGAGCATGTTCCCGGCGATGCGATCCACGAGATGGGCGGCGCGCGCATGGGCAATGATCCGCGCCATGCGGTACTCAACAAATGGAGCCAGGCGCATGACGCAGCCAATTTGTTCGTCACGGATGGCGCGCAGATGGCGTCGGTGTCGTGCGTCAATCCGTCGCTGACCTTCATGGCCCTCACCGCCCGCGCGGCGGACCATGCGGTCAAGCAATTGAAGAGCGGAGCGATCTAGTCGGGCAGGCCAAGGTCATTGGTCATTTGGCCGCGATATCCAGACGGAACGGCACGAGCGGCAGGCCCGATCGCGCGTACAGGTTGATCGCCGGGCTGCCCTGCCAGGCATAGCGGACCTGTGAGGCCGGGCGTCCATCGTCGAGCACCAGCACCGATTGTCCGCGCGCGCTTGCCCGGGCGAAGCGGCAAGCCCCGGTAGCGTCGCACAGTTCGAACCCGACAGGCTCCACCGCGCCGGTCACTGCGAGCCCCTCGGCGCCGCTTAGCGTAATGGCGATCCCTTCGGGCGTGCGGGTCGCGCGGATCGGCTGGGGCGCGGCGGCGCGGACGATGTGATAGGCCACGCGCAGCGCCTCCTGCCCCATGCGCTCGCCGACGACATCCTTGTGCGCCGGGTGGATGTCCGTGGGAATGCCGAGGTCGATCGCAACGGCAAGCCCGGTCGTCGGGTCATCATTCGCCACCACGCGCTGCGCCTCGCGCAATTGCGCCCAGGGGGCATCGACCGGACGCGTGGCGCGCGGGCCATAGCCGGGGAGCTGAACCAGAACGACCGGCAGCGCCGAATCGGCAAAATGCGCGCGCCACGCACTACGCCAAGCTCGCAGCGCGCCTGAATAGCCGGCGGCGCGGCTGGTGTTCGATTCTCCCTGGTACCAGGCGATGCCGCGCAGTGCGGTCCCGGCGAGCGGCGCGATCATGCCGTTCCACGCCATCGTCAGGCCGCGCGGCATGCTCCACGGGATCGCTGGCGGCGGCTCGCGCCATGCGCTGTCTGCGGTGCCGCGACGATAGCGCCACTCGCCCGCCAGCGACTTGCGCGCGCCACCGGGCAGCACCAGTGCGAGGGCGCCGGCTGGCCCGCTAAAGCCGCCGCCGCCCATTTCGTCGATGACGCGCACGACGATGCTGTTTTGTCCGGCGCGGAGCAGCCCAGCAGGGACGCGGTAGCTGCGCTGCTCGGCCGCGACCAGCTGTGCGCCGACCGGCACGCCGTTGATCCACACCCGGTCGCGCTCGTCGATCCGACCGAGCTGGAGCACCGCCCCCTCCGCACCGCTCAGTTCCGCTGCACTCAGCGGCAGGCTGGTGCGGAACCACATGATGCCGTCATAGCCGCCCAGACCGTCAATGCCAGACCGCTCCCACTGGCCGGGCACCGCGATGCGATCCCAGCCGCTGTCGTCGAAACCGGGCGCGGCCCATGCTGCTCCGGCGGAACCCGGATCGACCCGCGCGGCCCAGCGGTCGGTGGCGTCCACCGCTGATGCGAGCGCGGCGACCGGATCGCTGGCATAGCGTTCGAGCCAGGCAAGCTGTTCGGGCGATGTCCCGGAGCCGCGTAGCGCGGCGGGGGGCATCCAGTCCTCGATCGTCGATCCGCCCCACGCGGCGTGGATCAGACCGAGTGGCGTTTTGGGATCATGCTTCAGAATCTCGCGCGCCATATGCCAGCAGGCGGCGGAGAAGCCGCCGAGGTTGTCGGGGGCCGCGCGCGACCAGCTGAGTTCCGGGACGATGTCGCGTGCGGGCTTGGCCGCTGCCGTTCGCTTGAGCCTGAGCAATCGGATCGGCAGTCCGGCACTTTCGCGCGCGGTGCGTTCGGGGTTCGCACTGCCCGATACCGGCAGGTCCATGTTCGACTGGCCCGAGCACAGCCAGACATCGCCGGTGACGACGTCGTCCAGCTGCAGCGACCCTCCACCCGCCGATTGGATCTTGACCGCGCCGCTCTGGCCACGCGGCAGCGCGGGCAGGGTGACCTGCCAATTACCCTGAGCGTCGGCGCGCGCGCGGGCCGTGGACGCGCCAAAGGTGATCGCGACCTCTTCTCCCGCCTGCGCGCCGCCGCCGCGAAATTGCGCGGGCTTGCCATGCTGTAGCACCATGTGGCTCGCCAGATGCGGTGCCACGGTGAGCGGTCCGGCGAGCGCCGGGGTGGCTGCAGTGAGCGCGAGTGCGATCAGGGCGGTTCGGGTCATCGTCACTCTCATTCGATCAGCGCGGATAGGGGATCAACCAGTCACGATCGGCCGGCGGCACCTCGGGCGGCATCACGCGCGCGTCGCGAAACCCCCAGGCGGCGAGGGTCAGCATCGTGTCGCTTTCGGCCAGCGCCCGCGCGCGGCGGCCTGAATTGGCGAGGTCGATATCCTTGAACGGCCAGGCGTCGAGCTTGGCGCGATAGCCTGCAAGATACTCGACCCCCCGCCGCAGCGGATTTGCTTTCGCATCGCCCTGCCACAGATTGATGCCGACGCATTCGCCCAGCATCGCCATCTGCACCCCTGCGCGCAGTGTGAATGCGGAGTAATGCCAGCTGCGCGTCCGTGCGGTTTCGGCGGGGAGGGTTCCAACCGCATCGACTTGAGGGGCGAAGCGGCGGGTCAGGAAATCCTGCGCCAGCCGCTGGGTCACGCTGTCCATCCGCGCGAACAGTGCGAACTGGCCGAGCAGCATGTCGTAATAGACGCCATGGTTGTTCTTCGCCGCGCGCTGCCCCTTGCCGTTGGGGCTGGTCGCCATCCACGTCGCGAAGTCCGCGAACCAGCCTTCGATCGCGCGCTGGTCCTCCTCGCTGATGGCCTTGCTCGGCCCGAGTACGCCGATTGCCTCGATCACCGGCACCAGCCGCGTCGCCTCGATGATGCCCTCCGGCCGCCCGGCCGAAGCGCCCGGCACCGCCTGCGCGTAATCGAGATTGGGGTTCATCCGCGTTGGCGGGGTCACGAACCACGCGCGCAGCAGCTTGGCGGTATGTTCGGCGTAGCGCGCGTCGCCGGTTGCGTGCCACGCCAGCGCCAGCGTCTCGACATCGCGGCTGAACGCGCCGAGCCGCTGGACGTCGAAGCGGTCGCCATTGCGTTCGGGATTCACTTGTCCGTCGCGGCGGCGATACGGTTCGCCATCGGGTTTCGACGCGTCGGGCCACCAATAGGGGCCGATCGACAGATAGTCGCGCTTGTCGCCGCTGCCCGCCGCGCGTGGCTTGTCGGTGACGCTGTATGGCCCCCGGCGCAGCGCCGCGTCTGCGCCACGGATCAGCCGCTGGCGTAACGCGGCGTCGTTGGCAGCGGCGGCACGCTGTACCGCCAGCCACTCGGGCCGCCAGAGAAAGGTGCGCTGCCCGCTGGCGAGATAGCCG
>JBHYGP010000611.1:0-1407 GCA_051858935.1 Sphingomonas sp. | reverse complement strand
CGTCCGCGCCCTTGCACTGCGCCAGCACCGGGGCCGCTGCGGCGGGGGCTGCAGCGAGCAGCAACCCCGCCAACAATGCTGCTGTACGCATCAGAACTTCACCGTCACGCTGAGCGCGCCCGTCCGTCCATCATAATCGGCGACGCGGTTGAGACGCGGATCGCCCTCATATTCCTCACGCCGCGAGTTGGTGATGTTGTAGATCTCCAGCCGCAGTTCGAGCCATTTGCTCGGCTTGAGCGCGCCTGAAAAATCGAGCTGTCCGCGCGGTCGCACGCGGCTGGCGCTGCCGGTGAAGGTCGATCCGCCGGCCAGTTCGATGTCCGATGCGTGGTTATAGGCGACGCGCAGCTGGACGAGGCGATCCTCATAATAGCCGATGATGTTGTAGGTATCGTTGGCGACATTGTAGAGCTTGGTGCCGTTCGCTCCGCCCGACCGGACGCGGGTATAGTTGAACACGCCGCCGGTGTTGCGCAGGAAGCCGGGCAGGAAGTCGAACCGCTGCTGGATCTGGAATTCCAGCCCGTTGACGGTGATCGCGTCGGGGTTGTTCACGATCTGGTTGATGATGATCCGCTGGTTCGCGGTCTCGATCGGGTTGCCCTGGTCGATGCGGCATCGCCCCGCGCCGTCGATGAACAACGGGCCAAAGGTCTGACCCTCGATCGTGAAACTCTGACCTGCCGGGCAGAAATTGTTGAGCGTCAGAATGTCGTTGGTGACGCGCTTGTTGAAATAACCAAGCGCAATCACGCTGCCCGGGCGGTTATACCATGAGATACCGAGGTCGAAGGCGCGCGAGCTGCGCGGCTGGAGGCCGAAGCGGTTGACGTCGATCCGCACCGAATTGACCGTGTCGCCTGCATCGGGGTCGACGTCTTCGAGGATACGGGTCGGCGCGGGACTGAATTCGACCAGATCGAATGCCTCGAACGTCTCATAGTAAGCGGCGCGCGCCACCAGCTTCGGCGTGATCTCAAAGATCAGGTTGGCCGAGGGCAGCCAGGCGCTGTACTTGCCTGTCGCCGGTTCGGGCGGGAGGAAATAGCCCGGCCGGAAATCCGCTTCGGTAAAGCCGAGCGCGGTGTAGAAATCGAGCGCCTGATCGCGGGTGATGCCCGACAGGTTCGAGCGGACATAGCGCATGCCGACATTGCCGCGCAGCGGCAGTCCCTTCCACTGCTCCAGATCGAACTTCGTCATCGCGAACAGCTCGAGATTGTCGCGTTCGGAATTGAAATTCTGACCCTGAACGCGGTTGAGCGGGAAACGCTGGACGAAGCCGGTCAGCGAGTTGCGCGGGGCGAGCGCGAGGATATTGGCATAGGTGATCCGGCTGCGTGCCGCGGGGGTCAGCTCGGGGAAGAAGGCCGCCAGCTGGGCTGCGGTCGGGGCGAAAGCCAC
>JBHYGP010000610.1:0-7760 GCA_051858935.1 Sphingomonas sp. | reverse complement strand
AATGTCGAGAATCTGGTGCTGGGTGGCAATACCCCGTTCGGCGTCGGCAATGACCTCGACAACCGTATCACCGGCAGCGCGTCGTCCAACTGGCTGCTCGGCGGCGTGGGCAATGATATTCTGAACGGTGGTGCGGGTAACGACGTGCTGTTCGGGGAAGGCGGCGCCGACACCTTCGTGTTCACGCAGGGGACCGGGGGTGACGTGATCGGCGACTTCGCGGTCGGCACCGACCGGATCGATCTCAGCGCCTATGGCCTGACTTGGCAGACCGTGCTCAATTCGATGCACGAAAATGGCGGGACCACCGCGATCGATCTGGGCAATGGTGACTTCATCGTGCTCAACGGCGTGGCACGCGCCAGCCTGTCGCAAAGCGATTTCATCCTGTCAGCCAATGCCGAACCTGAATTTGTCGGCAGCATCGACGTGCAGGACAAGATCGACTTCGGCCTGTCCGAGGCGCGCGGTGGCGGAATGAGCGTGTGGGAGCGTCCGCACACCGACTGGTATCAGATCGCCTGACGGCAGGTGCCGATCGCCCCTGAATGGGGGCAATCGTACCGCAATGGATCGAACGCGCCCGTTCCGGGTTGGTTGGTAAGGAACCGCCGACCCGGAGCAGGAGTAGCGCATGGCGAATGCCGACATCGATCTATTGGACCGCACCGGGACCGGCGCGCGCGTCGCGACGCCGCTCGAACTTTCGGGCCAATATTTCGACCTGTGGCAGCTGCGTAATCCGCCGCGCCATCTCAACGAGGCGGCGGTGCGCGCGCTGTGCCGCAACGCCTATCTTGGCGGCGATATGGCAGTGTGCCGGGTGCTCGGTCGCTATCGGATGTTCGTCGATACGCAGGATGTCGGCCTGTCCACCTTCCTGCTGCTCGACGGCTATTGGGAGATGTGGACGACCGAGGCGATGCTGCGCTTTATCCGTCCGGGGATGACTGCGGTCGATATCGGCGCCAATCTCGGCTATTTCACGATGATCATGGGCGACCTGGTCGGTGCGACCGGTCAGGTCGTGGCATTCGAACCCAATCCGCGCATGGCCGAGCGCGCGCGGCGCAGCGCGCACGTCAACGGCTTCGCGCCCTTTACCCAGATTCACGAGGTGGCGCTGAGCGATACCCATGGCGACACGATCATGTTCGTGCCGCCGACCGAGCCGAAAAATGCCCATTTCAGCCAAGCGAGCGGTCGCGAGGGCGAGATCCGCGTCCGGGTTCAGCGCGCCGATGCGTTCGACGCGCTGCTCGACGCCGATTTCGTCAAGATCGATACCGAGGGGGCCGAGGATGCCGTGTGGCGCGGCATGGAGGGGCTGTTGCGGCGCAACCGGCCGCTGACCGTATTTATGGAGTTCACCCCGGCACGCTATCCCGACGCGGCGGCGTTCCTCGACACGATTCTCGATGACGGGTTCGCGCTCAACCGCATCGACTATTTCGATCCGCAGGTGGTCGTCCCCACCACGCGTGAGGCAGTGTTGGCCGCGCCTCCCCATGAAGACCAGATGCTGGTCCTGATCCGGTAACGGGACGACCACGCTGCGCCGTCGATTGCGTTCGGGGCGGCGCAGGTGCATGGATCGCCGACTCAATCCATTGGGATCGTTCGATGTTCGCGTATTCGGTGCCAGTCCTTGCAGTTGCGTCGCATGGCGGATAGCGCCGCGCCGGTCGCGACCGACCAGTTGCTGGCGACCGCCCATCGCCTGCTGCGTGCCGAGCAGCGCGCGCTCGCCATGCTCGACGATAGTATCGACGCGGCGGTGATCGACGCGGCAGCGGAGCTGGCGGCGTGTCGCGGTCGCGTGTTGACCAGCGGGATCGGCAAATCGGCGATCGTCGCGCGCAAACTTGCTGCCACCTTGTGCTCGCTCGATACCCCGGCACAGTTTCTCCACGCCGGCGATGCGCTGCACGGCGATCTCGGCGCGGTCCGCAGCGAGGATGTCGTCGTCGCATTCAGCACCTCGGGCGCGAGCCGCGAGCTGGTGCGGGTGATCGAACACGCCCGGCATGTCAGCGCGGCGACCGCGGTGATCACCGCGTCCAGTCACGCCCCGCTCGCCCTGATTTGCGATCATGTGCTGCTGGTGCCGCAATGCGACGAAGGCAGTGGCGACTATGCCGCGCCGATGGCGTCGACGGTCGTGTCGCTGGCGATGGGCGATGTGCTCGCCCTGCTCGTGGCGCAGCTGCGCGGCCACCGGCGCAGCGCGATGCACGCGCTCCACCCCGCCGGCGACCTTGGCCGCAAGCTGCGGCCGCTGGCGCAGATCATGGTCGGCGGCGACCGCCTTCCGCTGGTCGCCAGCGACGCGTCGAGTGGCGAGGTGGTGCGGGAGATCACCGCCAAGGGGCAGGGGATCGTCGGGGTGACCGATGCGCAGGGGCGGCTGGTCGGTACGATCAGCGACGGCGACATCCGGCGGCATGCACTGGCGATGACCGCGCTGTCGGCGCGCGAGCTGATGACCGATCATCCGGTGACGGTCGATGCCGCCGCAGATGTGTCGCACGCGCTCGATCTGCTGCGCATGCACCGCATCTCGACATTGTTCGTGGTGGCGGACGGACGCGCCTGCGGGCTGGTGCATATTCAGGATCTGTTGCGTGCCGGGATCCTCTGACGCCCCGCAGGTGCTGGTCGTCGTTCCCGCGCGCCACGCTTCGCAGCGCTTTCCCGGCAAGCCGCTCACCCCGATCCGGGGGCCGGATGGTGTCGCCAAACCGTTGATCCAGTGGAGCTGGGAGGCGGCGATGGCGGTCAGTGACCGCGCGCACGTGCTCGTCGCGACCGACGATACGCGGATCGCCGATACCGTGCGCGGCTTTGGCGGGGCGGTCGTCATGACGTCGAGCGATCTGCGCAACGGCACCGAGCGCTGCGCCGCGATCCTCAATCACCTTCCCGACGCACCCGATCTGGTGATCAACCTGCAGGGTGATTCGCCGCTGATCACGCGTGCCGCGCTCGATACGCTGATCCACAGCTGGATCGCGACGCGGGCGCAGGTGCTTACCCCCTGGCTGGCATGCGATGCGGTGATCGGCGAGATGCTGGTCGCCGACGACCGCGCGGGGCGGGTCGGCGGCACCACCGTCGTGTCTGACCGCGTCGGCAACGCGCTCTATTTCTCGAAACGCCCGATCCCCCATGGCGTGACCGATGGGCTAAAGCTCCATCTCGGTCTCTATGCCTATACCCCGGACGCATTGCGCGCCTACGCCGCGCTTCCGCCGGGGCCGCTGGAGATGGCCGAAGGGCTGGAGCAATTGCGCTTCCTCGAAAACGGCGTCCCGATCCGGCTGGTCGAGGTGGCGCGTCCGCCATCGGGCTTCTGGGAGGTCAACAACCCGCAAGACGTGACGCATGTCGAGCGCGCACTGGCGGCCCGCGCATGACCGGCGCTATCGGTGATAGCGCAATCTGCCAATCCCCTGTATTTGCGCAGGTCAGCCGGGGGATTGGCGTGTCGAGATGATGAAGTTGCGAAGCCGGCTGGGCGATTCCGAATTGGGCGATGCGTTGCGCCGGGTACGTGGCGGCCTGTGGGGCATCGTTGCGCTCAGCGCGATGGTCAACATCCTGATGCTGACCGGGTCGATCTATCTGATGCTGGTCTATGACCGGGTGCTGCCCGGCCAGCATCAGGCGACCCTCGTCAGCCTGTTCCTGATGGTGATCGTCGCCTTCGCCTTTTACGGCGCGTTCGACGTGATGCGCTCGCGTATGCTCGCCGATGTCGCCGCGTCGCTCGACAACAGCCTGGTCAACCGCGTGCAGGAGATCGAGGGGCGCGTCGCACTCGAACGCCCCGATGCGCGCGAACTGGTCAGCCCGACCCGCGACCTCGATCAGCTGCGCAGCTTCATCGCCGGGGCTGGCCCGCCCGCGCTGATCGACCTGCCATGGATCGTCTTCTTCCTGCTCGTGCTGTCCCTTGTCCATTACTGGCTGGGCGTGGTGACCTTGCTCGGCATGATCGTGCTCGCGGGCCTGACCGTCGCGGCGGAGCGGATCAACGCGCGCCATGTCGCAACGGTGAGTGAGGCGGGTGCGCGCCGCCGCATGCTGGGCGACCGGCGCTGGCGCCATGCCGAGCTGATCGCGGCACTGGGGATGCGCCAGCGGATGGTGACGCAATGGCGCGGCGCGCACGCGACGCTGCTGCGCGAACAGGGCGCGCTGACCGATGCGACCTCGACGCTGAGCGGGATCAGCAAGGTGCTGCGCATGTTCCTGCAATCGGCGGTGCTGACCGTCGGCGCGATCCTGGTGATCGACGGCAAGGCGACGGCGGGCATCATCTTCGCCAGCTCGATCCTTGCCGGGCGCGCGCTTGCCCCGGTCGATGCGGCGATTGCAAACTGGCGCGGCTTTGTCGGCGCGCGGCAGAGCTGGGGCCGGCTCGCCAATCTGCTGCGTCAGGTACCCGCGTCTAACGACGCGCGCACCAGCCTGCCCGCGCCGAACCGGACGTTGTCGGTCGAAGCGCTCACGCTGACCCCGCCCTCCTCGACCCGCGCGACCATCAGCGACGCCAGCTTCCGCATGCAGGCGGGGCAGGCGGTCGGCATCCTCGGCCCGAGCGGATCGGGCAAATCATCGCTGGTGCGCGGCGTGATCGGCGCGTGGAAGCCGGCCAGGGGCTGCGTCCGCCTCGACGGCGCGACGGTCGACCAATGGGAACCCGACCAGCTTGGCGCGCATGTCGGCTACCTCCCCCAGTCGGTCGAGCTGTTCGCGGGCACGATCGCGCAGAATATCGCGCGGTTCGAACCCGACGCTCCCGCCGAACTGGTGTTCGCTGCGGCGCAGGCGGCGGGCGTGCATGAGCTGATCCTGCAGCTTCCCAATGGTTATGACCTTGAGGTGGGCGAAGATGGCGCGCAGCTGTCGGCGGGGCAGCGTCAGCGCATCGCGCTCGCCCGCGCGCTCTATCGCGACCCGTTTCTGGTGGTGCTCGACGAGCCCAATTCCAATCTAGACCATGATGGCGAAACCGCGCTGATCCGCGCGGTTCAGCAGGTGCGCGCGCGCGGCGGCATCGTGCTGATGGTCGCACACCGCCCGGCGATCCTTGCCGCAGTCGATCTCGCCATGTTCATCCGCGGCGGCACGGTGCAGGCGTTCGGCCCGCGCGATGAGGTATTGGCCAAGGTGACCCGTCCACGCGGCGCGCCCGATGCCGCCCCCGGCGCCGCGAATGTGGCGGTCCTCCCCCAGCGCGGAGGATCGGCATGAACGCCCATACCCCGATCGACGATTATGAGACCGAGGAACTCGGCGAGCCGGGCGACGCCGATGCGCGCCTTCAGCGCCGCACGCGCCGCGCATTCGCATTGATCGGCTTCCTCGTCTTCGGCCTGTTCGGCCTTGCCGCGATCCTTCAGGTCGGCGGCGCGGTCATCGGGATGGGTGAGGTGGTCGTCGATTCGAGCGTGCGCGTGGTCAGCCACCCCAATGGCGGCGTGCTGCGCGAGGTGCTGGTGCGCAACGGCGACCGCGTGCGTCAGGGGCAGCCGCTGGTCCGGCTCGACACCAGCGTCACCCAGGTCGGGTCGGAGTCCGCCTCGCAGGGGCTGGAGCAATTGCTCATCCGCCGTGCGCGGCTGGAGGCGGAGCGCGATGGTGCGGCTGCCATGCGACTCCCCCCCGAACTCGCGCGCAACGGCGACGCGCGGGTGCGCGAACTGGTCGCCCGCGAACAGGGGCTGTTCGCGCTGCGCCGCGCCGAACTCAGCGGCACGCTCGACCTGCTGCGCCAGCGGATCGAGCAACTCGACAGCGAGATCGCCGGTTACCGCGTCCAGATCGACGCCGCCGACCGCCAACTCGTGCTGATCGAGCCGGAGCTTGAGGGGCTGCGCAAGCTGCACGAAAAGCAGCTGGTGACGATCAACCGGCTCAACAGCGCCGAGCGCGCCGCCGTCCAGCTGGAGGGCAGCCGCGCCGCGTTGCAATCGAACATCGCCCAGGCGCGCGCACGCATCGCCGAAACGCGTGAGCAGATCCTCAACGTCACCAAGAATATGCGCAGCGAGGCGGCGACCCAACTTGCAGATGTCGTGGCGCAGATCAACGAGCAGCAGGTCCGCGTCGCCACCACCGCCGACGCCTTCGCGCGGAGCGAAGTGCGCGCGCCGCAATCGGGCACGGTGGACAAGATTGCCTATACCACGGTCGGCAGCGCGGTTCCCGCTGCCCAGCCGATCCTTCAGATCGTCCCCGACCGCGATACGCTGGTGATCGAGGCGCGGATCCGCCCGCAGGACGTCGATCAGGTGCGCACCGGCCAGGACGCGCGGATCGTCTTTTCCGGGCTCGACCGTCAGGCGACCCCGGACATTCCGGGCCAGCTGATCTTCGTCTCGCCCGAACTGACGCATGACGATGCGACCCGCCAGTCCTTCTACCGCATTCGCGTGCGGGTCGATGCTGCTGAACTGGCGCGCAATCCCAATATTGCGCTCAAGGCGGGGATGCCGGCGGAGGTGTTCGTCTCGACGGGCAGCCGGTCGATCCTGTCCTACATCACCAAGCCACTATTCGATCAGGTCCGCTACGCGCTCCGCGAAGGATAGGGCTCGACCCCCGCACGCGGCGTTGCTAGGCTCTGGAACCAGTCCCGGCCACACCCTCTCCAGCAAGATATCGCGTGGATAGGCGTGGATTAGCATGGAAATACGCGGCGTTGCGCGGAGGGGCGTGGCGGATTATCCTGCCCAGGTGACCCGCTCGCGCAGCCAGATCCTCGAACAGCTGACCCAGGTCGTCGCGGTTCAGCGCATGCTGCTCGACTCCTTCCGCGCCGGTCTTGCCGATGGCGCGGTCGGCGACGACCGTAACCTCGACGCCAAGTTGATCCGACTCGACGCGGATCGTGCGCGGCTTTGTGCCGAATTGCGCGGGGGCAGTTCGACGCTGCACCACTCACCCGTTGCGCCGCCGCCGGGCAAACCAACCCGCACGCGCGGGCGTGCACTGCGCGAAATATTGCTGGATACGCTCGACCTGGTCGGGGTCCCCGCAGCACCGACCCTGATCGCCGAACTGGCGGAAGCTATCGCCGGGGTCGATGTCGCGCCGTCGCGTTTCGCCAGCCTGCGTCGCGACGATGCGCGCGCCGCGCGGCGCGACCCGGGCGCGCGGCCGGCCTGGCTTGCCCCGGCGCTCAATGCCACTACGCTGACCGCGATGCCGCGCCTGCTGACCAGCTCCGCCTGGCCGCTGGAGCACAGGCTGATCGCGCCGGCGAGCCTCAAGCTCGTCCATCTTCGTACGATCCAATCGTTGCTCGACTGGTCGGCACGCTTCGCGCCGCTCAACCCGGCATCCGCCGCGCAGGTCGAGGCGGTCGCGCTCCGCCTGGCGGGGGACGTGCCCGGCCAGGCGGACGCGGCACAGCGCCGCCGCGATGCGGTTGCCATCGAGCTGGATCTGCTCGAAGAGGCCGATCGTGCCGCGCGCCACGCCGCTGCGCAGCAGCTGCGCGACCGACCCGCGCAGGTTCAGCTGTGGGGGCTCTCCCGCGATGCCGTCGTTTCCGACTCGCCAATGTAACCCGGCACTGGCATCCGGTGGAGCGATGCGAAGCCTGATCCTCCTCGCCGCCGCCACGCTCGCGGCACCCGCCGCGGCGCAAGTCCGCGCCGTGCCGACCCAGCCCGACTCCGAGGCGGGCGCGCTGCGCGGGGTTGAGGTGATCCTGATCAACGAGGGTACGTCCCCGGTCGCGGCGGAAG
>JBHYGP010000609.1:0-7843 GCA_051858935.1 Sphingomonas sp. | reverse complement strand
CTTGCCGACCCCGCGCACCCCGGTCATCAGAAACGCATGCGCCAGCCGGTCGCGTTTGATCGCGTTCCCCAGCGTCTGCACCATCGCATCCTGCCCGATCAGCTCGGCAAAGGTCTGCGGCCGGTACTTGCGCGCAAGCACGCGATACACGCTGTCGCGCGGCTGAGGCGGTTCGTCGAGGCCAAGGAATGAATCGGACATTGCGGAAGACCCTAGCGGGTCAGCCGGCGCGCGTCATTGCCGAATGGGGCGCAGATGAACCGAACGACGATCTCGGCGTCAATTTCCGACCGGCTCCAGAACACAACGCTCGTGCTGCCGACGGCAGCGCCGCTCAGGGATCACCGCGTCGAGAAGAGACATCGCCTCGTTCGCAATCGCATCCCCTTCCGCCAGCATCGACCACCATGGCTGTCGATCCGTCTCAGATTGGTTCGACACTCGGTCCTTGACCCAGGCGGGCTCGAACGTTCCGCCGGTGCCTGCGTTGCCGCCATAGGGCCAGATCATTGCGGGCATGCCGTAGCGATAGCCAGTCTTGAATTCTCGCCGCTCGTGCCGACCGTCGGGCATGAATATCTGGTGCTCAGCATGTTTGGGCAGCCAACCAAGCGCACCCCTAGTACCCACCTCGGGCTCTTGCGAGTGCCAGTTGCTGAAGGTCAGGATCACCCCGGCTCGAAACCGCACGCGCCTCTTCTCAATGCAGCGCGGAAGCTCAGCCGCAAAGGACGGATCCAAGCCAAATACTAGAAATGAGTCACGGCGACCGGCTGGGAAACTCCTCACGATCATCACATAATCAGGCAGCTGCGCGACACAGCGCCGCCAGTCCCCCTTCAATCGAAACTCGGTCCCGGAAATCATTGAGCCGCGAACCACCGTCTCCTTGGATGATCCGACGACAACCCGGGGCGCCCGATGGGTCACAAGAAGCGACAGGCAGGGAGCGTCGCACTTCGGTTCGAAATAGCTCGGATCGGTTTCGACAAAGGCAACCACGCGAGGCGAATTCAATACCGCAGCACTCCAATTCTGCTGCGTCGCGTCGGTGCCCGGCCCAACACCAGCATCATGATTGATACGCGCAGGAATCGCCCAGCCTGTCAGCAGGGCAAGGGATACAGATGCGCTCAGCGCGCCACGCCGTGCCCAAATCCCATCGAGTCCACACCAAGCGAGTACTAGCGACAGCAGAACGTACAGACCAGTGACCGCGATTAAGTACATGGCAACAGTCGGAAGGGGAGCCATCAGCATCCCGACAAGCCCGATGACCGGGATCACAGCAAGTCCCGCCCCAATTGTCGCAGTCAGCGCGGTTCCCACCAGCGCGACAACAATGGACTTACCGAGGAAGGATGCGATCCGGTCCTTGACCGGCGAATAGCGCGAATCACTCATGACCGCAGCGATAGCAGCTGAAGGTGGGAGCCGGGACGACCCGACACGAAAATCGTTACGGCTGCTTCCTTCCGGATCTGACCGGGTTGGCGACGGCATCGTCCGCCCGACTCCCGCGGCGCAGATAGGCCGACTATCGCGCGATTGCAATGACTCCGCCGCATGTCGCTGCTAAGCCGCTGCGCAATGCGTATTTTGTTGCTGGGCGCCGGGGGGTTCATCGGCCGGCATATCCTGTCCGAATTGCTGGCGAGCGGGCACCAGGTGCGCGCGGTCGCGCGCAATGTCGCGCGGCTGCGGGAGGCAGAGCCGGGCGCGGAGTGGGTCGCCATCGACCTCGCCCGCGCCACCGATCCTGAGGGGTGGCGCGCGCACCTCAGCGGCATCGACTGCGTGGTCAACGCGGCGGGCGTGCTGCGCGGGCCGGAGATGCACGCGGTGCATGTCGACATGCCGCGCGCGCTCCACGCCGCGTGCAAGCGCGCCGAGCTGCGCCGCGTCGTCCTGATCTCCGCCGTCAGCGCGCGGCCCGATGTCGCGACCGACTACGCCCGGTCGAAACTGGCGGGCGAAGCCGCGCTGCGCGACTCGGGCCTGCGCTGGACCATTTTCCGCCCGTCGCTGGTGATTGCGGAGGGAAGCTATGGCGGCACCTCGCTGCTGCGCGGCCTCGCCGCCCTGCCCTTTGCCCAGCCGCTCGCGGGCGATGGCGACTTCGCCTTCTCCCCGATCCATGCCGACGATCTCGCCCGCTCGGTCCGCCTCGCTTGCGAGGATCTGTGGTTCGTCGGCCAGAGCTTCGAGCCCGCCGGCCCGGAAACGCTCACGCTGCGCGATCTGATGACGCGCTACCGCCACTGGCTTGGCCTCGGCCCCAGCCGCTTGGTCCGCGTGCCGATGCCGGTCATGCGCGCGCTCGGGCGGATCGGCGACCTTGCCGGGTCCGGGCCCGTCTCGACCAATAGCCTGACCCAGCTCGTCGCGGGCAACGCCGCCGATGGTGCCGCCTTTGCCCAGGCAGTCGGCTTCCGCCCGCGCAGCGTCGCGCAGGCGATGCGCGACCGCGCCGCCGGGGTGCAGGATCGCTGGCACGCGCGGCTGTTCTTCCTCGCCCCAGCGATCCGCTGGGGTCTCGCGCTGCTGTGGCTCGCCTCGGCTTTGCTCGGCCTGTTTGCGGGACGCACGCAGACCCTCGAATGGCTCGCCGCAATCGGTGCACCGGACAGCGCCGCGCTACCGCTCCAGATCGGCACCGCCCTGCTCGACCTCGCCATTGCCGCGCTCGTCCTGCGCGACCGCACGGCGCGTACTGCGACCGCAGTCCAGCTCGCAGTGGTCACCGGCTATACGCTCGTCCTCACCCTCGGCCTGCCCGCACTCTGGGCCGATCCGCTCGGCCCGCTGCTCAAGAATCTGCCGATCCTGCTGCTGATCCTCGTCCACGGCGCAATCGGAGACCGGCGATGACCTATCTGCTCGTCAAATGGGTCCATATCTTGAGCTCCACAGTCCTGTTCGGCTTCGGCGCGGGGACCGCCTGGTACCTGTGGAATGCGCATCGCAGCGGTGATCCGGCGACGATTGCCAACGTCGGCACTATGGTGGTCCGCGCCGACTGGATCTTCACCGGCACCAGCGGCGTGGTCCAGCCGGTCAGCGGGCTGATCCTGCTTCACCTGCTCGGCATTTCGCTGACCGAAAGCTGGGTGCTGGCCAGCGTCGCGCTGTACCTGCTCGCCTTCGCCTGCTGGGTGCCGGTGGTCGGCCTGCAGATCCGCGCCCGCGACCTTGCCCGCGCGGCACTCGCCAGCGGCCAGCCGCTCGGCCCCGACTATCACCGCGCGATGCGACTGTGGTTCATCCTCGGCTGGCCCGCCTTTCTCGGCCTCACCGCCGTCTTCTGGCTGATGGTCGCCAAGCCGCAATTGTGGTGATCGGTCAGCTTAGGTGGCGGGGTTCATCCATCGCCGTATGAAGGACACGGACGACCCGAAGCTCGCGCCCGCGTCTGTAGAAGTGGATCGCGTGTCGACCGACAATCCAACGCCGCACCTCACGAGCGCCGACAATGCGCCCCGAGCCAATTTCCGGCCGCTCGCGCAACAACTCAAACGCCGCGTTGATCATTTCGCCATAGGCGAACGCCTGTTCGACAACCCATTCCCGCGCGCCATAACGGCATATGTCCGCAAGATCGCGAATCGCGCGCCGCGAGACAATCAGTCTGAGCGGAATTGCGACCTCGACTCGTTCAGATGAGTCTCGCGCATCTCCCGCTTGAACGCTTCGAAATCGAACGCGACAAAGCCGCTCGCCTCGCCTTCCTCCAGCGCCGCGATCAACTCGGGCGACACCCAATCATCGCCCGTCAAATCCGCGCGGATAAGATCACCGACATAGGTCTCCACATCCTTGTAGAGTCCGGCCGCGACCCGCGCCTCGATCACCTCGCGCAGATCGTCGGGTAAAGAGACTGTCAGCGTCGCCATTCTCGAAATGTCCGTTCTGGGGGACGGCTTGTCAACCGGATCGGACCAACATCCATCCATATCGGATCGATCACCCGAACAGCATCCTCACCAGTTCCCCCACCTTCGCATGCGCCGCGTTCGCCCTGGCCGCATCCAGCCCCGGCGCGTCGAGGTAGCAGGCGATCAGGATCGGCTTGCGCCCCGGCGGCGTCGCGATCGCAATCGTGTTGAAATAGCCCTCGCCGCTCGTCCCGGTCTTGTCGCCGACGCGCCAGCTCTTGGGCAGCCCGGCGCGCAGCCGGTCCTTGCCGGTCGGCGATGCCTCCATCCATCCGATCAGCCTCGCCCGCGACGCCGCCGACAGCACATCGCCGAGCAGCAGCCGGTTCATCAGCCACAGCATCGCTTCGGGCGTGGTCGTGTCGCGCACCTCGCCATTGCGGACATTGTTGAGCGACGGCTCGTCGCGGTCCGACCGGGTGAGCTGGTCGCCCGCGTCACGGATAAACTTGGTCAGCCCGCGCGGTCCCGAAATCTGCCCGAACAACAGGTTCGCGGCGCTATTGTCGCTCATCACCACCGCCGCTTCGCACAGCGTTTCGATCGGCAGCGCGCCCTTGGCGAGGTTCGCGCGCACCACTGGCGCATAGTCGAGCAAATCCGCCTCGCCGAAGCGGATCTCGCGCGCCAGGTCGAGTTCGCCGCGATCGACCCGCGCCAGCACCGCGGCGACCAGCGGCACCTTGAAGGTCGAGCACATCGCAAAGCGCGCCTCGGCCCCGTCGGAAAAGCGCCGCCCGGTGCCGCTGTCATACACAGCGACGCCCAGCCGCCCGCCGGTCTCGGCACGAATGCGGTCGAACGGCCCCAGCTTCTGCGCAAAGGCGGGAGCGGCGGCGAGCGCGGCGGCGCCCACCAGGATGCTTCGGCGAGTCGTCATCATCATCGTCCCTGCATATCGCGATGTTCTGAAGGCAGGCTGACCGTCAGCCCGTCCAGCTCGGGGGTCAGCACGATCTGGCACGACAAACGGCTGGTCCGCGTCGCCCCGACGGCGAGGTCGAGCATATCCTCCTCCTCCTCGCTCGCGCGCGGCAGTCGGCCGAAATCCTCGGCCGCGACGATAACGTGGCAGGTCGAACAGGCCATCTGCCCCTCGCACGTCCCCTCCAGCGGCATGCCCCGCGCCTGACCGATCTCGAGCAGCCGGTCGCCCGCCGCGCCCTCGGCCTCGACAGCCAGATCGCCGTCCGGCGTCAGGAACCGCACCTTGATCATGCCGCGATCCGCTGTGCGCGCGCGGCGGCGTCGATGCGCTGGATGGCGTCCAACAAATCCTCCTGCTTGGTGTAGCGACCAAAGCCCAGCCTTATGCTCGACCGTGCCTCGGCATCGCTCAGGCCCAATGCCTGCAACACATGACTGGGCCGTCCCGATCCGCTGGCACAGGCCGACCCGGCCGAAAAAGCGATATCGCGCAGCTCGGACATCAGCCGCGCGACGTCCAGCCCCGGATAAAACAGGTTGAGATTGCCCGGATATCGCTCATCCTTCGACCCGTTGAGCGTCCAGCCCGCGCTGCCCAGCGCCTGAAACCCCGCGCGGAACAGCTGCGCCGCATGCGCGCGGTCCGCGCCGAAGCGCTGCTTGGCCAACGCCGCCGCCGCGCCGAACCCGGCGCACAAGGCCGGCGATAGCGTCCCCGACCGCCCGCCCGGCTCCTGCCCGCCACCGTGCAGCAGTGGCTCCAACTCGACGCCATCGCGCACCCACAAAGCGCCGACGCCCTTCGGCCCGTGAATCTTGTGCGCCGACACCGCGACCAGATCGACGCCATCGGGAATCGCCACGCGCCCGAAGCCTTGCACCGCATCGGTCAGCACCAGCGCGCCCGCCGCCCTGGCAAGCTCCGCAATCTCCTCGACCGGCTGGATTACGCCGATCTCGTTATTGACCAGCATCGCCGCGACCAGCCCCGTCCCCGGCCCGATCGCCGCGCGCGCCGCGTTGAGGTCGATCAGCCCCTCCGGCCCGACCGGAAGCACCGTGACCTGACGTCCGCGCCGCACCTCCGCCGCCACCGTGTCGAGCACGGCGGCGTGTTCGGTGGCGATCGTCACGATCGCGCCGGTCGAACCCTTGATCGCCCAGTTCAGCGCTTCGGTCGCACCGCTTGTGAAACTCACCGTCCCGCCAGCAGGCATCAGCCCCGCAACGTGCTCCCGCGCCGCCTCGACCGCCGCCTTGGCCTTCCGTCCGGCCGCATGCGCCGAATGCGGATTGGCGAAATCGTCGCCCAGCCAGGGCAGCATCGCGTCGCGCGCCTCCGGCGCCAGCGGCGTCGTCGCCTGATAGTCGAGATAAATCATGCCGCCCGCGCCCGTGCTTCGTCGGCAATCGTGCGCCAGGCGTCGGCGAACGCATCGACCTCCGCCTCGGTCGTCCCGCGCCCGAAACTCACCCGCACCACCTCGCGCAGCGCCGGTTCGTCCCAGCCCATCGCGCTCAGCACATGGCTGGGCCGCAGACTTCCCGACGCGCAGGCGCTCCCCGCCGACACCGAAATTCCCGCCATATCGAACCGGATCAGCTGCGCCGCCGAAGACACCCCCGGCATGCGATACGCCCCGATCAGCGGGCTGCGCGAGTTCGCCGCCCCGACGACCTCAACCCCCGGCAATGCCGCCTCCAGCCGCGCACGCAGCGTGTAGAGCCGGTCCATTTCCTCCGGCACCTCCACCGCCGCCGCGAAGCCCAGCGCGCCGGGCAGATTCTCGGTCCCCGCGCGATAGCCCTTTTCCTGCCCGCCCATCGGCAGCAGCCTGGCAAAGTCCCGCACGAACAGCGCCCCGATCCCCGGTGGCCCGCCCCGCTTGTGCGCCGACACCGCGACCAGATCGGCGTGGCGCAGCACCGCCGCCGACGCGCGCGCCGGCATCTGCGCCGCATCGACCAGCAGGATTCCGCCCGCCTCTTTCACGATCTCCGCAATCGCCTCGATCCGCTGGATCACCCCGGTCTCGCTGTTGGTCCGCTGCACGCACAGCAGTACCCCCGGCCCGATCGCCGCGCGCAGCGCGTCGAGATCCAGCGTGCCATCGGCCAGCACCGGCAGCACGCGCGCGCCCTCCGAATGGCGCAGCACCGCGTCATGCTCGACCGCGGTGATCAGCCGCCGCTCGGCCATCGACCGCTTCAGCGCCAGATACAGCGATTCGCTCGCCCCGGACGTCAGCACCACCTCATGCGCCCAACCATAAGCAGCGGCGATCCGCGCCCGCGCATCCTCCAGTGCAGCACGCGCGCCGCGCCCCTCGGCATGCGGCGATGACGGGTTGGCCCAGCGGCGCATCCCCTCCGCCACCGCGGCAATCGCCTCAGGCAGCATCGGGGTGGTCGCGGCATGGTCGAGATAGATGCGCTGGGTCAGGGGAATCGTTCCAATTGCTTGTCGGGGCGTCGGGACTATATAGCCTGCACCCGTTTCCGCGCTACCGCGCGCCCATCATAGAGCAGGTCCACTTTGCCCGAAGTCATCATTCCCGGTCCCGAAGGCCGCCTCGAAGGGCGTTTCGCCCCCGCTCCCCGTCCCCGCGCGCCGGTCGCGATGATCCTGCATCCGCATCCCAATGCCGGCGGCACGATGAACAACCGCATCGTGCAGGAGCTGTACAAGACGTTCCAGCGCCGCGGCTTCGCGACGTTGCGCTTCAACTTCCGCGGCGTCGGCAAGAGCCAGGGCACGTTCGACAACGGCATCGGCGAGCTGAGCGACGCCGCGTCCGCGCTCGACTGGGTGCAGAGCTTCCACCCCGAGGCATCGACCACCTGGATCGCCGGCGTCAGCTTCGGCGCGTGGATCGGCATGCAGCTGCTGATGCGCCGCCCGGAAATCCGCGGCTTCATCTCGGTCGCGCCGCCGGCGAACATGTACGACTTCAGCTTCCTCGCGCCCTGCCCGTCGTCGG
>JBHYGP010000608.1:0-19748 GCA_051858935.1 Sphingomonas sp. | reverse complement strand
GGCTCGATCCCCGATATCCCGAACGCCTCCGGCGTGCTGTGATAGGGGCTGAACCGGTCGACGATCAGCGGGCTGAAATCATTGGGCGGCTCAAGATGTTCGAGTGCCGGGATCAGTGGTGCCACTGTGGCATAATGCTCCACCGCTTCGCCGGGGAAACCGTAGAGATAATTCCACGCGACCCCGATGCCGAGCGTGCGGCAGTCGCGCAGCAACGCTATATTCTGGTGCGCCGACACGCCCTTGCGCATCAGCTTGAGTACCGGCGACGACAGCGATTCGATCCCCGGCTGGAGCATGTCGATGCCAGCGCGGGCCATCAGCGCGAGCTGGTCGTATTTGAGGTTCGCCTTGACCTCGTAGAACAAGCTGGGCCGCCAGTCGCGCACCGCAAGCATGGGCAACAATTCGGTCAGATAACGCAGCGGCATGATGTTGTCGGCGACCGCGAACCGCCCGACGCCCCACTCAGCTTCCAGCGCATCAAACTCAGCCAGCGCGGTCGCGCCGGGCTTTTCGCGGAACATCATCGTCGCGCCGTTGAGCCCGCAAAAAGTGCAATGGTTTTTCGCCCCCCACCAGCACCCACGCGACGTCTCGACCGGCAGCGCTTCAGGCAGGGTCGCTGGCAGCGCAGCGCCCAGCGCGCGCAGATCGGCGAAATAATCGCTGAAATCGGGCGCGGGGCTGCGCCGCATGTCGGTCAGCGGCGGGCAATGGATCACGCGCGGCGGTTCGTCGGCACCAGCCAGCAACGTCTCGCAGAAATCGGGAAAGACGATGTCCGCCTCGCCCGAAAAGAAATGGTCGATCCACGGGAAAATCTCGGCAAGCGCCTCCCCCATCGGCGATGCAGCGTTGGGCCCGCCCAGAACGATGCGGATATCGGGTGCCGCGGCCCTGACCCGATACGCGATGGCCGAAGCGGCGAGCGTCTGCTGATAGCTGGACGAGAGGCCGACAATCCGCGGTTGAAGCTCCATGATCCGCGCCCGCACATCGTCGAGCAGCGGCGCGATCGCGGGCGCGATCACATCATGATTGGCCTTGAGCCCGGCCGGGATCGGCGCAGTTGGATCGAACGCCTGTGCCGGATCCTCCCGATAGGCATGGGGCAGAAAGAGACGTTCGCCGAGCAGCGAGGCAGCGTTGCTATTGGCGACGGCGCGATAAGCGGGGTAGCCCGTGCGCGCCGCGAGCATCAGGTTCGCATGCACCACCACAACGCGCATGCCCCGCGCCCGGCACGCGGCGGCAAGGATCGCGACCCCCAATGTCGGCGTCTCGACTTGCGCAAAGGGCGGGACGACAAGGCAAAGGTCAATCGACATCGCGAGGGGTTAGAGCCGCGTTTGCCGTCGTGTGCAATGACACCTCATCGGGCAGGCATGAAATGGGGAGGCGCCAGAGCCTATGCTTCCGTCCCGATAGAAGATCGGCATCAAGTGGACCGTCTTCCGCTTCTGGGCTAGCCCCTGAATCCAGCGGCGCTCCGGGGGGACAGGATGCACGATATTTCCACGGGAGCGGTACGTCCTGCGGGCGGGTTCGGGCTGTTGCGCGACCGACGGTTTCCACTGATCGCGGTCGTCACCGCGTTGGTAGCAAGCTATTTCTGGTTCGGTTCGCGCTATCCCGCGCTCGATGACAAGGCGGCGATGGGCGGCACCGCCGCGATCAACGGCCTCGCATTCGATACGGTGCTCGAACGGCTGCCCGGCAATGGCGTGCTGTGGGACATCGCGATCAACCTGCTCAACTGGATGTTCACCAACTGGAAGGGCATGACGTTCGGCGTGCTCTTCGCCGCGTGCGCACTCACCCTGCTGAGCCTGATCGAGCGGCGCGGGTTCAACCGCCCCTTTGCCGATGCCGCGCTGGGAGCTGCGATCGGGGCGCCGCTCGGCGTGTGCGTCAATTGCGCGGCACCGATCGCGCGCGGGCTGCACAGCGCAGGACTGCGGCTCGAAACGACCTTGAGCGCTGTAATTGCGTCGCCGACGCTCAACGTGATCGTGGTCAGCATGTCGTTCGCGCTGCTGCCGCTGCACATGGCGACGATCAAGCTGGTCGCGATGCTCGGTTTCGTGCTGGTCGGCGTGCCGTTGCTCTCGCGCTTCTTCTTCAAGCGCGAAAGCGCGGCGACCGGCTGGGCGCAGACGGCGCAGATCGAGGCGCAGCAGGGCCAAAGCTGGCTGGCGCGCGCGGTCGAGCGCCTGCGCCCTGCGCCGGTTCCTGCTGACCGCATCGACAGCTGGCCCAAGGCGTTTGCCTGGCTGGCGGTGACGCTGACCCGCAACCTCGCCTTCATCATCGCCGTCACCGTGCCGCTGATGATCTTTGCCGGGCTGATCGGCGCGGTGCTGATCACGCTGCTGCCGTTCCACGAGATTCTGCGCCTGTTGCCGCTGCCCGGCGGCGGGGCGGCGTTGCTGGCGATGATGGTGGTCGTCGCACTGATCGCGATCGTACTTCCGGTGCCGATGTCGTTCGACGTCATCCTCGCCGTCATCCTGTTCAATTCGGGCTGGCCGGTCGCGTACGTGATGCCGATGCTGCTCGGGCTCGGATCGTTCAGCATCTACTCGTTCCTGATCCTCGCGCGGGCGATCTCGTGGCGGGTGGCGAGCGTGATGATGGCGGCGCTGGCGCTGATCGCGCTGGCGGGCGGGATTGTGGCGGTGGGAATGGACCGCAGCGTCAAGGCGGCGGCGGACGAGCGCAACGCGGCGTTTCTGCGCGCTGCGGTGCTGCCTGCTGCTCCTGAATCCGCCGCTGCCGGGGCGGGCACGACGGGGCCGACGATTGCCTACGGCCCGCTTGCTGGAGCGATCGCGACGCAGGGCCGGGGCAAGGTCACCGCGCAGGTCGCGACGCTCGCCGCCACCACGCCGACCGCCGCTGGCACTGCGTTCACACGGATGACCGGGGACAAGATCGGCATCGACCTTCCGTCCTTCCGCTCGGGGATCGAGGTGTTCCAGCCTTATTCGATGTTCTGGGCGATCACGACCGGCGACGTGCAGGGCGATGGCTGGACCGATGTGGCGATCGCGCGCAGCCCGGCGCGGGGCGGGCTGGCGCTGTTCCACAATCGCGGCGGCAGCTTCGGTCCGGCAGCGCTGGATCTCGGGCCGCTCGACCGACTGTTCATTGCCACGGCAGCCTTTGCCGACTTCAATGACGACGGGCTGCCCGATCTGTTCGTGTCCGCGATGCGCGGCGGCACCCACATCCTGTGGAACCGTGGCGGCAAGTTCGGCTGGAACGATCGCGTGACGCTCGACCCGGCCGGTGCGGCGATCGTCGGTGCGCCGGCCTTTGCCGACCTCGACAGCGACGGCCGGCTCGACATCGTCGCGGCGCGGTGGAGCGTCGGGACGCAGGGAATCTCCGAATATCCGCATCTTGCCGCATCGGCGGACAGCATCTTCTGGAACGGCGGGTCGGGCTTTTCCGAACAAAAGCTGACCGGCGTACCCGGCGAATCGCTCGCCGCGCTGGTCACCGATGTTGATGGCGACGGGCGCCCCGACATCATGATCGGCGACGATATTTCCGACGCCGACAAGATCTATCTCAACCAGGGTGGGCGCAGTTTCGCGCTGCTCGACCGCGCGCGCGGGCTGGTCCCTTATCTGGCCAATACCACGATGAGTTTCGACGCGGGCGACATCGACAACGACCTGCGCGACGAACTCTATATCGGCCAGATCAGCAACGTCACCCGCAGCAACCGTCAGACCGCATCGCTCGAGGCGAGCTATTGCAACGATCCATTGCTGAGCAAGGCGCAGATTGCCGCCTGCTATCTCCACGCCAAAGCGGTTGCCGATATCGCACGCTATGCCAGCCCGACCTACGCCCGGTGCGAGGGACGGCCCGAGGCGCTGACCCGCGCACTGTGTGCGGGGAACAGCGTGTTGCAACAGGCGGCGGTCGCGTCCGATCCGAAGCGGTGCGAGCCAATCCGACCCTTCTCGGCCGATCTTCACGCGCTGTGCGTGCTCGCCGCCGGGCCGCGACCCGATGGCGCGGCGGAGGCGCTCAAGACCTATCCGGGCGCGATCCAGTTTTCGAACATCCTGCTGCGGCCGGGAGCGAACGGATATACCGATGAGGCCAAGGCGTTCGGCGTCGCCAAGCCGGGCTGGACGTGGAATTCGCGCTTTGTCGATCTCGATCAGGATGGCTGGCAGGATCTCTATGTCGCGACCGGATATCTGATGCATCGCGGGGGCGAGCCCAACCGCTTCTACCACAATCAACGCGGCAAGGGCTTTGTGCAGGCGCAGGACAAGCTTGGGCTGGCGAGCAAGCTGCCCGCGACCAGCTATGCGCTGATCGATTTCGACCGCGACGGCGACATGGACGTGGTGATGCCGTCGATGGTTACGCAACCGGTCGTCCAGCGCAGCGACCGGCCGGCGGGCGGTGCGCTTTGGGTGCGGCTGGTCGATGCGCTGGGCAATCGCGCAGGGGTCGGCGCGCGGATCACGATCCGCACTGGCGGGGGACAACAGGTGCGCGAGATCCGCCAGAGTGGTGGCTTTGCTGCGTTCGATACACCTGCAGCGCATTTCGGGCTGGGCGGTGCAAAGCAGGTCGAAGAGGTGAACATCGTGTGGCGCGATGGAGCGCGGACGCGGATCGCGGGGCCGGTCGCGCCGAACAGCGAGTTGGTTGTACGGCGGGATTGAGCGATGAGCGCGCGCTGTATTGCTCTTGCGAAATCAAGTGCTGCGGCGAAGGAACCCGAATTCAGTGCAGCGGTGACAGAGTAGCAAAACCGCATTGCGACTGCCGCCGGTTAAGCCTGCAATCCCCAGCTTGAGGAACTCGAGATATCCGCCTCTCAGCGGGCAAGAATACTCATAGCGAAGAAGCGATCTAAGTGGCTGCCTGCAGACGCGATCATCGACGACGCGGACGGTCCGCTTCCGGGAGACCACTGCAGTTGCGCGAATGGCCGATGTTAGGGCGCTTTGCTGACAGGCAGCTTATGCCGGAACCAGCCCGACCGCTTGTGGGCCGATGGCGGCCTGTCCGCTTTTCAGGTGCCGTGCGGTGAAAGCGGACATGTCGAACTCGACTATCTGGACGGCTGGATATGGGCCGGTTGCCTTCAGTCTGATTCTGGCAACAAGAGACCACGAGCCGCTAAGGTAGTTGCTGGCAACCTTCTTGAGGTGGCGACATTTCATTTTGCCGTGCCTTTTTCAGGAACTGCCCGCTTTGCCCGCGTCGAATCTGCCCCGCAGTCGCCGACGCTACTCGGCGACGATCCGGGGAATGCTGGCGATCGGTTCGACCGTGATGTTGCGGAACCAGGTTTCGGCGCCTTCGGATTGAAGCTGAATCCGGCCATGCGTCAGCGGTCGGCGCGAACCGTCCGGCGCCATTGTAGCCATATCCCGTACTTGCGCCACCGGCACCCCGTTCACGACATGCACCGCGCGGTCGCCAACGACGTACAGGTCAAGCGTGTTCCACTGCCCGATGGGCCGTTCCACATCCCGCGCCGCCTCGACATTCCATGTCGGCGTGCCGTTGACCATGTCGACCTCTCGCCCGCCAAGCTGGAAGCGCAGATGCGGTTCGATCAGGCGCGCGTCATGGCCGACGGTAGTGCGACCGCGCACATTCCTGCCGACGGCGACCAGCATACCGGTCGAGCCGCGCATAATCTCGAACTCCATCGAGGGCGACCAAGTCCCGAATACCGTGCCCGGTTCGCCATGCGTGTGATAGAGAAGGCCATTGTTCCGGGGCAATGTTTCACGCGGTGCGTAGGTCTTCTCGCCCCACTTGAATTCCAGGCGCAGATGATAGTCGCGCAGGTCTGCGCGGTGGACCAAGCTGCCCCATGTATCGCCCTTGATCCAGATTGCCGGGGCGCCGTCGATCATGCGCACTGCGAAATCGCCGGTTCGGTCACGGCTGGTGCCGAGCGGCGATGCGCCGGGATCATCGCGATAGGTGACCGCCGGATCGGGGTAACCAAGCCAGCTGTCCCAGTCGCCAAGGTCGCGACCGTTGAACAGGCTGCGGGCCGGGCCGGTGGGTTTCGGAACGTCGACGAGTCGCAATTGCTGTAGTCTGGCCGGGAGCCCGGCGCTTGCCGCGCGTGCCCGGTCAAGCGACGTCGCATCAGGAGCGCTGCCGGGACCGGGCGCGTGGGCGCACGCGCCACATGCGAGGGCAAGTGCCGCCATTTTGACGTTCGGTCCCACGAGAATTTTCCCTTTACTCGCACATGGTCCAAAGGATCAGCATCGTCGCGGCCCCAGCTCGGCACGCTACCCATTTTGCGGAATGCCCCGTTGCATCCTTTTCGGGCGACGTCACTATGCCGAGGTGTTCGAGTCAATTCCCCCTATTTCGACAAAGGACGTCGGATTTCGCCTGCTCGGTCGTCTGGGTAGCTGAGGGCGCTTGGTCGATGCCGACATTGGCAGAGATGATGGCAAAAGCCCGGCGCGCTGTGTTGCGGCAGGGCATCTCAGATCAGGACGCCGACGAATTGGTTCAGGACGCATTTCTCAAGGTGGAACAGTATCAGCAAACGACGCTGGGGCGCTCACAGGAAGCGCTGCTGATCACCGCCGCAGTCAACCTGTCGATCGACCGCCATCGCCGCAACGCGCGCGCGCCCTTCGCGCATCGCGATGATCTGCACGATATCGCGGACAGCACGCCCGGCCCCGCGCAGATCGTCGAGGAACAGGCGCGGCTACGTCATGCCGCGCGTGGGCTGGAACGGCTTCCTGAACGGACTCGCCGCATTTTGCTGAGCCGGCGGCTGGACAATATGAGCTATGCCGACATCGCCAAGGCAGAGCAGATGAGCGTGGCCGCCGTGGAAAAGCAGGTCGCGCGCGCGACGCTGCAATTGATGGACTGGATGGCGAGTTGGTGAGCGGAACATCCCATCGCGCATCGATCGATGCAGAAGCTGCGGCGTGGATTGCGCGACTCCATGGCGAGCGGACCGACGCCATCGAGCGCGGGCTGCACGCTTGGCTCGAAGCGGATCCGGCGCATAAAGCTGCGTTCGAACGCGCGACCGAAACATGGGCTATGCTTCCGGGCGCGGCGCTTTGCATGGAGGCCGAGCGCCGCATGGACGTGCGCGCGCCCTTCCCCGCCCCGACCCGGCGGCCGATCATGCGCCGTCCCGCGCTGGCGCTGGCAGCGTCGGTGCTGCTGGCGTTCGGTGTCGGTACGATCTGGTGGTCTGTCGCCCCCGAGCCCGGCTATGCGACCGCGATCGGCGAGCAGAAGGTTGCGGTACTGGAGGACGGGAGCCGCATCGCGCTCAATACCAACAGCCGGGTCGACATCGACTTCACGTCGGAAACGCGCACCATCCGCCTAGACCATGGCGAGGCGATGTTCGAAGTGGCGCATAACGCCGCGCGTCCATTCATCGTCACGGCCGGCGACAAGCAGGTCCGGGCGATCGGCACGGTGTTCCTCGTCCGGCGCGATGGCGATTCGGTCACCGTCACACTGATCGACGGCAAGGTATCGGTGACCGATCTGGCACCGCAGACCCGTTCGGCGGCAAAGGCGAGCGCGATCCTCGCGCCAGGGGAGCGGTTCACTGCAACCGGGCCGGGCCAGCCGGTTATCGAAACCGAATCGGTCGAAGTCGCAACCGCATGGCGGCGCGGCCAGGCGATCTTCCGCGATACCCCACTGGCCGAGGCGGTCGTCGAACTGAATCGCTATGGTGGCAGGAAGCTTGTCGTGACCGACCCGCGGTTGGCGGCACTTCCCATTTCCGGCGTGTTCGCCACGAACGAGACACGGGATTTCGCCGAGGCGATGGCCGCGCTCCATGGACTTCATGTCCGAACCGAGGGCGAAACGCTTCTAATCGTACCGTGACCTGGCCGAAATTGCATTTTTGTAACGATAGCATGTCGGTTTTGCGCTGCAGCATCGTCTACCTGAGCAGGGGCGCCACGGGGGGCGTTTCGCATTGGGGGAAATTTGCAGGTGTCAAAACTGACTATCGCCGTGCTTGCTGTCGCCACGAGCGCGCTGACCATTCCCGGGGCTCAGGCACAGGCCCGTTACAGCTTCGACCTTCCGGCCCAGTCGCTCGAAATCTCGCTGCGCGCAGTGGCGGCGCGCACCAACACGAACATTGTGTTTTCGGGCGATGCCGTGCGCAACCGCAAGGCGGCGGCTCTTCGCGGTGCCCACACCGCGCGATCAGCCTATGAAGCGCTGCTCAGCGGCACCGGCCTGTCGCTGACCGTCACCGGTGGCGGCTCGTTCGTGGTCGCCGCTGCGGCCGCTCCGGCACGGACGGCGCAAATGGGCGAAGGCACGGTGAGTGGGCATGTCACCGGACCCGACGGCACCTCGCCGACCACCGGCGCACTGGTTCGGATCGTCGAGACCGGCGAAACGACCCGCGTTGACGACCATGGCAATTTCCGGTTCCCGGCGATGCGGGCCGGCACCTACACGCTGGAAATCACCTATCTCGGCTATGCCACGCTGACCCGCACCGTGACGGTAAGTGGGGGCGATCGCGCGCAAATCACCCTCGCGCTCGCCGAGGCGGTGGACGATAGCGACGCGCCGATCGTGATTTACGGCTCGCGCAGTGCGCGCGCGACCGCGCTCAACATTCAGCGGACTGCGGAGAATAGCGCGGACGTGATCTCGGCCGATGATCTGGGCAATTTTACCGGCACCACCTTTTCCGAAGCGCTGCGCCGAGCGCCCGGCATCTCGTTCGAGCGCAACAGTGTGACGGGCGACGGTACCAACGTGATCGTCCGCGGCATGGAGCCGGACATGAACGCCGTGAAGCTCAACGGGCTCAACCTGCCCGTCGGCAACGGCGTGGGGCGTTCGGCCGACCTGTCCAACCTGCTTGCGGATTCGGTCAGCCGCATCACCATCCACAAATCGCTGATGCCCAGCCAGGACAGTTCGGGGACCGGCGGCCTGATCGAGATCGAGACGATGTCGCCGCTGGATCGCCCCAAGCGTTATGCCAACTTCCTGGTCGAGGGCGGCGGCATCCCGGAGGATTTCGGCACCGATTTCCTCGCATCGGGCACCGTGTCGGCCAAGCTGACCGACAATTTCGGGATCAGCGCATCGGCGCAGTATCGCCGTCACAATACTCGCTCGGTCGCCTATGACGCGGGCAGCAATGGCGGCCGGATGAACTTCGGGCGCTATCTCCCGCTCGGCCCCGGTGGCGTCCCGGCGCTGACCGAGGAAGCGGTCGATCCGTTGCTCGACTTCCCGTTCGTCGCGGGAGACGGCCAATATTATCCCAGCGGCCTGGCAACGAAATTCTACCATAATGAAAATGAGGTGATCGCGGCGACGGTCTCAGCGGAATGGCGCGTCGGCGACCACACCAACCTGAAGTTCGATGCCCAGCATTCGGAATCGATCAACAGCTTCTTCTCGCTCACCGACACCTTTGCCACCGCCGCCGAGTATACAGTGATCCCCGGGGGATCACCGAACGCCGAGCTGAACCTCGACCTTACGCCTGGAAATCAGGGCATTTTCCGGTCGCAAACCTATTCGTACAACCCGGACTCCAAGAAGGTCACCGACACCTACAGCCTCAACGGCAAGACGCGGTTCGGCGCGTTCGAGATCAAATATCTCGCCGGCTACGCCAAGGGGACCGAACGCAGCCCGCGCAGCTTCACGACCGAGTTGCGCATGGCCGACAGCGATGCGAGCGCGGCACTGTTCCTGCCCGAGGCGGTCGACCCATTGACTGGCAGGATCGTCACCGGATTCGCGCCGCGCACCGGCAGCGGCATCCCGTTGCCGCTGTTGAGCGCCGCCGGCTGGGCGCTGATCAACGACCCCAGCAACTTCACGATCGACAATGCCAGCGGTCAGATCGACAACGCCACGGGCAGCAACGACCGCTACACCGCCAGCGGCAGCGTCCGCTGGGACGCGAATGCCGGCCCGCTTTCCTATGTCGAACTGGGCGCCTATTACGAGCGGACGTCGTTCCAGAGCGATGTCAGGCGGACGCAGATCGGCGGCAATGTGCCGGCCGAGTCGGTGGGCCTCGAATTCGCGCCGTCGGACCTGACGCGCATCGGCATCCGCAATCCGGGCCTGACCGTCATCAGCGAAGCATCGCTGCGCAACTTCGTCGCGAACATCACGACACTGGCGGGTACGACCGGCCTGACGCTGAGTCCGATCGCACCGATCCCCGGCCAGGACGAGGAAAATACCAAGGAGACCAATTTCGCCGCCTATCTGCAAAGCAAGCTGCAGTTCGGTAAGCTCGAGGTCATCGGTGGCGTGCGCTACAATCGCACGAAGCTGGCGGCGACCAACCTCAACTTTCCGAGTTATATCGGCCCGATGCTAAACGGCATGATCGGCAACGACACCGATTTTCAGGCGCAATTTTCCAAGCTCGTGACGAACAGCGCCGTGGCGGAAGATTTTCTCCCGCGCATCCTGTTCAACTATCGCGAGAGCGACGACCTGATTTTCCGCGGCGGCTATTTCCTGTCGGTCGCGCGCCCCTCAATCGGCCAGTTGTCGAGCGAGACGCGGATCGCGTTCATCAACTTCCCGATACCCGGGCCGGAAGGCGTCAAGCCGATCCTGCAGGTCAACAGCGGCAATCCCAATTTGAAGCCGGCGATCACCCATAATTTCGACCTCAGCGCCGAATATTATTCCGGCATCGGCATCTTCAAGCTGAGCGGCTTCTACAAGCGCACCAACAATCTGCTGCAAACCAACATCACGAACGGCCCAGCGGCGCTGGAGGCAGTGACGCTGCCCGACCATCCCTATTTTCAGGGCGCCCCCTATTTCGACCCGGCCAATCCTGGCACGGTCTTCGTTACCGGCGGCACGCCGGCGAACAGCGACGCCCCCGCGACGCTGTGGGGCATCGAGGCGCAGGCCGAGCGGCGTCTGGACTTCCTGCCGGGGATCCTGAGCGGCTTTGGCGTCTTCCTGAACTACACCTACACGGACAGTTCCCGGACCGACCGGTATAAATGGAATTACGATCCCGATCCCGATCACGTCTACGAGTTCCCGGGACTGGCCTATACCCAGCAGCCCAAACATTCGGGCACGGCGGCGCTGACCTATAACAAATATGGGATCGACGCGACGCTGACCTATGGCTTCCAGTCGCGCTCGCTCGCCCAGTTCCGGCCCCGCGCGCTCAGCGTATATAGCGAAGGAGTTCAGACGCTGGACTTCCGCGCCGAATATCATATCCGCCCGAAATTCGGGACGTTCCGCATCTATGTCGAGGGGACCGATCTCCTAAACGGGACGCGCGATCCCGATGTCGAGCAGACATTCGGCGGCGAGCGCGGGTCGCCCAAGGTGTTCACTCAGGCCACCTATCTCGGCGGTCGCGGGTTCAAGATCGGCGCTTCGGCCAATTTCTGACGATCCTCGATTTCCGACCGGCCGGCGCAGCTGTGGCGCGTCGGCCGGTCCTGTTCTGGAAAGCATCCCATCATGACCCTGCTCAAGTTCCTGCTCGCCTCGACGGCGGCGGCGATCATCATGCCGACGGCGATCGCACAGACCGCGCCCCGGCCGCCAAAGGATGGCGCGGCAGCAAGCTCCACAGCGCCAGGCGCGTCCATCCCCTATCAGACCTTCACCCTGCCCAACGGGCTGCGCGTGGTGGTGCACGAGGATCATTCGGTGCCGAAGGTCGCGGTTGCCGTCTGGTATCGCGTGGGATCGATGAACGAGCCGACCGGAAAGAGCGGCTTCGCGCACCTGTTCGAGCATCTGATGTTCAACGGGTCGGAGCATCATGACGATGAATATATGCCGCCGCTCCAGGAAATCGGCGTGTCTGGTGTCAACGGCGCGACCTCGCTCGACCAGACCTATTATTATGAGGTTGTGCCGACCGGCGGGCTTGAGCGCGTGTTGTGGCTCGAAAGCGACCGGATGGGCTATCTGCTCGGGGCGGTCACGCAGGCCAAGCTCGACGAGCAACGCGGTGTCGTGAAGAACGAGAAGCGCACCTATGAGAACCAGCCCTATTCGATGATCCCGGAGATGCGGGCGCGCGGGCTGTTTCCGGCAAACCACCCCTATTACCATCCGATCATCGGATCGATGGCCGATCTCGACGCGGCACAGCTCGACGACGTCAAGGAATGGTTCCGCAGCTATTATGGCGCGACCAACGCCGTGGTGACGATCGCGGGCGACGTGACGCTCGACCAGGCGCGCGCGATGGTCACCAAATATTTCGGCAGCGTGCCCGCCGGTCGCCCGGTGTCGCGCGTCCAGGCCTGGGTCCCCACGCTGGATCGCGTGCGTACCGAAATGGTGCAGGACAACGTCCCGCAGACGGCGGTGTCATGGACCTGGGCGGTTCCCGGCAATGACGCGCCGGAAAGCGCCGCGCTGCGCATGACGGCGATGGTGCTGGGCCGCGGACGGCTGTCGCGGCTCAATCAGGCGCTGGTGATCGACCATCCCTATGCCACCAATGTCGACGTCAACTATCAGGGCGCGGCGGTCGCAGGCATGTTCACCATCGACATGCGGCTGAAGCCCGGCGTCGATCGCGCCGCCGCCGAGGCCGCGCTCCAGCGCGAGCTCGACCGGTTCATAGCTAAGGGGCCGACGCCGGCGGAGCTCCAGCGCTACAAGACGATCGCCTATGGCGACAATGTCCGATCGCGCGAGTCGCTGTTCATCCGGGCGATGATGCTGTCGGGCGGAATGATCTTCAACAACGACCCCGGTCGCTATGCCGCCTCCGAGGCGGAGTTCGCTGCATTGACCGCCACCAAGGTGCAGGGGGCGGCGCAGGAATGGGTCGCGCGGCCCAATTATCGGCTGACGGTCGAGCCGTTCGGCCAGTATCAGTCGATCGCCGACGGTGCCGACCGCAGCAAGCTGCCCGCGCTTGCCGACATGACGTCGTTCACCCTGCCCGAGCGGCGCGAGGCGAAGCTGTCCAATGGCATGCGCGTTGTCTTCGCGCACAAAAAGGGCACGCCGACGGTCGAGTTAGTGGCGACCTTCGAAGCGGGCGGTGCGGCCGACATGACCGCCAAGCCGGGGCTGCAGGGCTTCATGCTCGATGTGATGGGGGACGGGACCAGGGCGCTGACCGGTGCCCAGTTCGCCGAGCGCAGCGAGATGCTGGGCGCGCGCATCTATGCCCATGGCGATTCGGATACGACCAATTTCGCCGCGTCCGCGCTGGTTCCGTCGCTTGACGACACCGTCGGCCTGTGGGCCGACATGATCGGAAGCCCGGGCTTCCGTGACGCCGATCTCGAACGCGATCGCCAGAACGCGCTCAACGGGCTTCAGCAGGCCAAGGCCGACCCCGGCAGCATCGCGGCGAGTACGTACAAATATCTGATGTACGGCCCCGACCATGCCTATGGCACCCGGCTTGCCGGTCGCGCCGACACCATCGCGTCGTACAGCCGCGCGGACCTTGTCGCCTTCCACGAGCGCTGGATCCGCCCCGACAACGGCACGATCTACGCCGCGGGCGATGTCGATTTCGCCACGCTGATCGCGACGCTCGAACGGCATATCGGGACCTGGAACGCGCCAACGGTCGCCAAGGGCAGCAAGACGCTCGTCCCGCTGACCGCCCAAGCCGCCCCCCGCGTCGTTTTGGTCGACAAGCCCGGCGCGATCCAGTCGGTGATCCGTGTCGGGCAGATCATGCCCGATGGTCTGGATCCCGCCAATTTCGATCTCGAGGCACTGAACGGCGTGCTGGGCGGCGGCTTTACCGCGCGGCTCAATATGAACCTGCGCGAGGCCAAGGGCTGGACCTATGGCGCAGGCAGCGGAATTGGCGGCGGGGTCGGCCCGCAGACCTTCACCGTCAGCACCAGCGTGCAGACGGACCAGACCGCACCCGCCTTGTCGGAGATCGCCAAGGAACTGCACGGCATCACCGGCAAGCGTCCGGTGACGGCGCAGGAGCTCAATCTGTTCGTGCGCGGCCAGGTGCTGACGCTGCCCGACCAGTTCGAGACGAATAACGCGATGGTCGGCTATCTGCGCTGGGTCGAACGATATGACCGCCCCTATGAATGGCTGACGACCTTGCCCCGGCGCTACGCCGCGCTGACACCGGAAACATTGACGAAGACCGCAAAGATGCTGAACCCCGATGCGATGACCTGGGTCATTGTTGGTGACCTGTCAAAGATCGAGACGGGGGTTCGCGCACTTAACCTTGGCCCGGTCGAAATATGGGATGCTGACGGCGAAAGGCTGCGCTGAAGCGATAACCCGCCGTCGGCGCTCAACGCCAGTTGGTTGACGGACGGCGGGTGAACTGACGGCGGCTACCGAATTTCAATGGTGGATTTGAGGACGTATTGCAGACTGGAAATTCACGCTGAAACGAGCCCGGCAACTCTTGGGCCGGAAACGGTCGGTCAGCTTTCAGGCGCTCCGACTGGAAAGATGACAAGGGCGTAGGCGCAACATTACCTTCACTCCTGCTAAGTCTGGGCCGCCTAAATGCAGCACGGCAAGTTCGCCGTTATGCGGCGGCGCTCCGCTCAAGCGCGGCGATATGCTCTTCGCAGATCACCTGCACGACGCGGCCGAGCGCCTCGACGCGCGCGCCCAACCACTCAAGCTCGTCGGCACTGATGCGGTAGTGCTTCGAGTAGCGCGCCTTCACATAGGCTTCCTTCAATTTCTCGAATCGAGCGCGGTCCGCCTTGGTCTCGCGTGGCCAAACTTCGATCAGGCGCGAGTCGATGCGCTCGGCCTGGGTGCGCAGGAAGCCCAGATTGTGAACGTGCGGCGTGTAGAAGGTGCAGACAAGCAGAACGCAGTGGAAATAGCGCTCGGCGGTCTGGTGAAGATCGAACGCGGCATCCTTCAAGTTTCCGCGCTCAAGATGGAATTTCGCTCCATCAAAGCGTTTGGTCGCGCTCGGTAGCCACTCGTCAAAATACTCACGCGCCATCGCGAGCGCCTGCGCGGGCGTCTTGGGCTTGGGCTCGGGTAGGTCGGTGTCGTCGCTTTGATACAGCGCGATGCCATCGCGCGAGATATCGATGAAGAAATAGCGCCCCTCCGACAGCCCGGCGTTCACTTCGGCAAGCGTGTGGACGATGAAATTGACCGGCGTGTGCAGCGTCCTGGTGATCGCCAGTTCGCGGTTTAGTCGGTCCTCCGCAGTTGACCAGTGTTCCACCCGGTCGGTGAGTTTGTCATGATTGACGATGACCAGCAGATCGAAGTCGGACTGGTACCCCTTGGCGGTGTGCGGCTCGTCGACCCAGCCGCCGGCGCATAGCTGCCATAGAGGATCAGCTTGAGGATGCGCGTCTGCTTCTTCCAATCCGACGTCGCAACCGCGGTCGCGTCGCCAAACTCCTCGAACAGGATGCGCACGACGCGCGCCAGCTCGCGCTGCTTGGCGGGTGGCAGATGTTCGAGGTCAGCCTTCATCATCCTACTCCTAGCCCGTGGCGAAAGAACCGCAAACCTCGCCGGGCCAAAGCCCGGCGAGGTCGGGATCAGCGACGCCACCAGCGATGCGGTCACAGCTTCATGCAGCGGGCGACGCTCATAAGCGCCCTCGCAAGCTCCCGCTCCACTTGCCCAACAGAGAGGCCCGTGCGCTCGGCGATCTCGACATAATTCATGTCGTCGAGCCGGGCGGCGAGGAAGATTTCACGCCGCAACCGGGGCAGCTTGCGGACAGCCCGCTCCATCCGCGTCAAGGTCACCGGATCAGGATCATCGGTCATGATGCCCTCCAGTAAAGAGGGGGAAGTCTGGCGGCGCGGTGGCCGCCAGAACGTCAGGCTGCGCGACGCAGCCGCTCGGGTTCGCTCGAAGCTGCCAGTTCGGCGACCTTGGCCGCCCGGCTGACGGTCGCGACCCCACCGCGCTCGGTGTAGGCAGCTGGGGGGGAACGCCATCCACTTCGGCACCCAGCCCTCGACCTTCGCCCGGCCATTCTCTCCGTTCAGGCAATCGCGGATGATCGTGCGCTTGACCTTGCCGGTTGCGCCCTCGCTCGCGTTGGCGACGCCCTCGCCCGCCACATCTGCCAGCACATGCTGCAGCACCTCGCGGTCGCGGATCAGGTCGAGCAATGCATTGTTGCCCTGCCAGACCTTGGCCATGTCGGTGCCGAGCATCGGCCCCAGCGCCTCGATCAGCGCGCGCTGCCAGCCTCGAGCGTCTCGCCCATGACGATTGCTGCCACGTCCATCACCGCCGGATCGGGAAGCACGATCAGCCGCACAAACACCCCCGCCACCCATGCGCGCTGTCATAGCCGCCGGTCACAGTCGGCGTTTCGGGATCGAACCCGAGCAGCGCCAGCACCGCGCGCCGCTTCTCGTCGAACACGGCTTCGGATGCACTGCTCTCAACACTCTCGGCAATCGCATCACTGGCGGCGCGCTGCGCTTCGATGCGAACATTCCACAGCGGGGGCGAGCAACCAGCCCACGCGCAATCGCCGCGCGCTGCGCCTCGCCCTGGCTCAGTTCGCGCGGCTTTGCATACGCGCGGTGCGATAGGCCAAGCTCGTCGAGCAGCGCCTTGACCTCCGCGCGATCGAGCTTCTGCCCGGCAAGCCGCTGCGCGAGCAACAGGTTCGCGGTCACGTCGAGCGCCGCGACCAGCCGCAGCGTCTGAAACACCACCCCGATCTTGCGTCGACGCAGATCGTCGCGGCGCGCGGGGGGCAGGTTGCTGATCGTCTCGCCATCGATCGCGATGCTGCCCGCAGTCGGCGTGAGCAGTCCGGCGATCAGATTGATCAACGTGGTTTTGCCGGGGCCCGATGGGCCGAGCAGCACGCGATGCGCACCCGCCTCCTGAGCCAGGCTAAAGCCATCGAACAAGGCCTGACCGCCATAGCGGAAGGTCAGCTCGGCGTTTCCAATACGCGGGACATCTTATGAACGAAGATCGACTTAGCGGAAGGCTACCGATGGCAGGGGGGCTGCTCTTTTCATAGCCCGGCCCTTGCGTGGACGATGTATCGAGCGTTTCGGCCACAGCCTCTGGCTGCTGAGCTGCGGTATCGGTAGAGTCGGTCTGCGGCGAGCTCACTTCCGCCTCGACCGGCACCGAATGGCTGGAATATGATGCAAATGCGTTGAATCGCTGTGGTCCGCCGAGTAGTTCAAGGTCGCAGGCGACTGCTGGCACCTAAGTGGGGGTAAACGCCGTTCCGGCGAGCAGAATGAACTTGCGCATGAGTAAGTCTCCAACGAGATACAATACATCATATCTTCTATCAGTGGCACGACGCACGCACGTCGCCAGGGAGCAATTATGACACTGAAAACAGGTCGCCGCGCCTTCACCCTCGGCCTCACTGCGAGCGCCTTTACCGGGCTTGCACGGGTCCCTGCGATGGCCGCCGCAGCAAGGGCGCCGGGCTATGGTCCGCTTCGCGAGGACCCGGCGGGTCTGCTCGATCTTCCCGCAGGGTTCAGCTACCGCGTCATCTCGCAACTTGGCGATGCGATGGATGACGGCTTTGTCGTCGGCGACCGCGCAGACGGGATGGGCTGTTTCGCGATCGACCGCCGCCGCATCGCGCTGGTCCGCAACCATGAGCTTCAGGTCAGGCACCAGAAGACCGGTCCATTCCAGCGCGGCGATGCGACGCGGATCGCGACCTATGACCGCGACAGCGACGGGCGGCCGCTGCCCGGCGGCACCAGCACGCTGATCTACAACCTCGCCACGGGACAGGTCGAGCGCCAGCATCTCAGCCTCGCCGGCACGATCCGCAATTGCGCGGGCGGCACCACACCCTGGGGCAGCTGGTTGACGTGCGAGGAGGACATGACACGCGCGGGCAAGAACGTGGGCAAGGATCATGGCTGGATCTTCGAAGTGCCGGCACGCGCACGCGGGCTGGTCGATCCGGTGCCGCTCACCGCGATGGGCCGCTTCAACCATGAAGCCGCCGCCGTCGATCCGCGCACCGGCATCGTCTATCTGACCGAGGATCGCGGGGACGGGCTGTTCTACCGCTTCCTCCCCGATCGCCCGGGCCAGCTCGCGCGCGGCGGGCGGTTGCAGGCGCTCGGCCTGCGCGACCGGCCCGAGGGCGGCGACACGTCGAACAAGGGCCGCCGCGACATCGGCGTCGGTGCGTGGAAGGCGGCGCGCTGGATCGACCTGACCGGCACCGACGCCCCCGACGATGATCTGCGCCTGCGCGGACACAAGGCGGGCGCGGCGCGCTTCGCCCGTGGCGAAGGCATCCATTGGGGCGATGGCGAGGCCTTTTTCACCTGCACCTCGGGCGGTGCCAAGGCACTGGGGCAAGTCATGCGCTACCGCCCCTCCCCGCGCGAAGGCCAGCCGGGCGAGGCTGACGCCCCCGGCATGCTCCAGCTCTTCGTCGAATCGACCGACCCGGCAATGTTCAACTATGGCGACAATCTCACCGTCGGCCCGAACGGCCATCTGATCGTGTGCGAAGATCAATATACCGACGTCACCGACAATTATCTGCGCGGCGTGACGCCGGATGGCGCGCTCTATCCCGTCGCGCGCTGCCGCGTCCAGACCGAGCTGGCGGGTGCGTGCTTCTCGCCGGACGGGTCAACGCTGTTCGTCAACATCTACAGCCCGACCAAAACGCTGGCCATTACCGGGCCGTGGCGCAGCGCAGTCGCGTGAGCGCTATTGCCGCGCTCGCTCAAGGCGGTAGGCTGGGGCGATGATCGCACTCGCCCTCGCCCCGCTATTGTTCGCCGCGACCCAGACGGCCGCCCCCGAACCCGATGCCGCCACCCGCGCGCGGGTGGAACGTGTCCTTACCCAAGCGCCGGTAATCGACGGGCATAACGACCTCGCCTGGGAATTGCGCACCTCCTATGACAGCGCGGTCGAGGCCGTGGACCTGACCCGCGACACCAGCAAGCTCGCCAAGCCGCTGCAGACCGACATCCCCCGCCTGCGCAAGGGCAAGGTCGGCGGGCAATTCTGGTCGCTCTACATCCCCGCCAGCCAGACCGGCGCTCAGGCGGTGCAGACCACGCTCGACCAGATCGACATCGTCCATCGCGTGGTCCGCGCGCATCCCGACACCTTCATGCTCGCCCAGACCGCCGCCGATGTGCGCGCGGCGCGCGCGCAGGGCAAGATCGCGTCGCTGATGGGGATCGAGGGCGGGCACCAGTTCGGCGGCCGCCTGTCGGTGTTGCGCCAGTTCCGCGAACTCGGCGTGCTCTACATGACGCTGACCCACGGCAAGAGCCTGAGCTGGGCCGATTCCTCGACCGACACGGCGCGCGCCGGCGGCCTGAGCCCCTTTGGCCGTCAGGTGATCGAAGAGATGAACCGCATCGGCATGATCGTCGATGTCAGCCATGTGTCGGACGCGACGCTGGACGCGGTGCTCAACGTGACCAGGGCACCGGTAATCGCCTCGCACTCATCGGCCCGCGCCATCGCCGATCGCCCGCGCAACATCCCCGACCCGCTGCTGCGCCGGATCGCGGAGAATGGCGGCGTGGTCATGGTGAATTTCTACCCGGCCTTTCTCTCGACCGTGTGGAACGATTGGGACAATAAGCGGATCGCCTTTGCCAAGGCGAACGGCCTGACCACCGACCCGGTCCAGTGGCGAGACGTCCCCGCTCTGGTCGCCTGGGAGCGCGCCAATCCGCAGCCGCGCGTCGATGTCGGCACGGTTGCCGATCATGTCGATCATATCGCCAAGGTCGCGGGCCATGACCATGTCG
>JBHYGP010000607.1:0-7857 GCA_051858935.1 Sphingomonas sp. | reverse complement strand
ACCAAGACGCTCGCTGCGCCGATCGCTGTGGCTGGGACATGCGCGGTCCGGGGAAGTGGCACCGTGTCGGGCGGATTCAGTGTGAAGGGGCGCTCACCGTCGAACCAGGAATCGCCATGTTCCTCCATCTGCTCGAACGCGGCGCGGATCGTTTCCATCACATTGCGCAGGGCGGTCAGGGTGACGCGGTCGCCGGGCACCAGTTCGATATATTGGTGCGGCCATCGCTGCCACCAGTTCTGCCCGGCGCGCCACCAGCGACGATCGGCGCCGCTACGGTCATAGAAGTCCTGTTCTTCAAGCGATGCCTCGACCCACGCCGCTTCCGCATCCGAAAGGCGCATTTCGCTGGGGCGGGACATGAACTGGAAAACCCACCCCAACAGCAGCGGTAGCGCCGTGTGCTCGGTAACCAGCGCACGCCAGTCGTGCAGCCACAGGATCAGGACGATCACGGCGACGTTGATCGCCAGCTGATACAGGCTGTAGATCGGAATCAGGTCGCGAAGCAGTCCGTGGCGCGAACGGATCGTCAGCTCGGAATGCGGCTCCTGCATGGCCTATGGTGTGTCGCGCCGCCAAGGCCTTGGCAAGCACGGTTGCGCTTTTACCGGAGCACCGGATTCCCTACATCCCCCCGGTGACCAGCGACCCCAATTCCCCCAACCGCTTCAACGAAGACTCCGCCACCTATGCCGTGCGCGGGTCGGAGACGCCTGACCTCGACGCCGGCGTCGCCGCGATCCGCAACGTGCTCGCCACGCTGCCCGCCCGCCCCGGCGTCTATCGCATGCAGGATGCGCGCGGCGACGTGCTCTATGTCGGCAAGGCCCGCGCGCTCAAGAACCGCGTCGCCAACTACACGCAACCGGCCAAGCTCTCCAACCGCCTGCGCCGCATGATCGCGCAGACGCGGTCGATGACCGTCGTCACCACCAATAACGAGGCCGAGGCGCTGCTCCTCGAAGCCCAGCTGATCAAGCGCTTCCGCCCGCCCTACAATGTCCTGCTGCGCGACGATAAGTCGTTCCCCTACATCCTGCTGCGCGGCGACCATGACTATCCCCGCGTCCAGCTGCACCGCGGCGCGCGCCGCGCCAAGGGCGACTATTTCGGCCCGTTCGCCGGTGCCGGACAGGTTCGCAAGACGCTCAACGCGCTCCAGAAACTCTTCCTCCTGCGCAGCTGCACCGACAGCTTCTTCAACACCCGCGACCGCCCGTGCCTGCTCTACCAGATCCGCCGCTGCTCGGCCCCCTGCGTCGATCGCATCGACAAGGCGGGCTATGCCGAGCTCGTGTCCGACTCCCGCGACTTCCTGATGGGCAAATCGACCAAGGTTCAGGCGAAACTCGGCGAGCAGATGCAGGCCGCCGCCGAAAATCTCGACTTCGAACTCGCCGCGATCCTGCGCGACCGGCTGAAGGCGCTCACCTTCATCCAGGGCAGCCAGGCGATCAATGCCGAGGGCATCGGCGACGCCGACATCTTCGCCATGGCTGCCAAACAGGGCCAGATCGGCATCCAGGCCTTCTTCATCCGCGGCGGCCAGAATTGGGGCCACCGCGCCTTCTTCCCCGCGCACACCGCCGACGTGCCGGAGGATGAGGTGTTCACCCAATTCCTCATGCAATTCTATGAGGAAGTGCCCCCGCCGCGCACCATCTTCGTCGACCGCAACCTCGACGATCTCAAGCTGCTTTCCGAAGCGCTCGCCGAACGCGCCGGCCGCAAGGTCGCGATCGGCATGCCGCAACGTGGCACCCGCCGCCGCCTGCTCGATCAGGCCAAGCGCAACGCGATCGAGGCGCTCGACCGCCGCATGGCCGAATCGACGACTCAAGCAAAGATCCTGCGCGACATCGCCGACCTCTTCGGCCTCCCCGAACCGCCCGACCGCATCGAAGTCTATGACAACAGCCATATTCAGGGCGCGCACGCCGTCGGCGCGATGATCGTCGCCGGGCCAGAGGGCTTCCGCACCGGCCAGTATCGCAAGTTCAACATCAAGAGCGCCGCCACCAACGACGATTTCGCGATGATGCGCGAAGTCTTCACCCGCCGCTTCGCCCGCGCGCAGGAGGAGGACCCCGACCGCGACAAGGGCGTGTGGCCCGACCTCGTCCTGATCGACGGCGGCAAGGGCCAGCTCAGCGCCGCCCGCGCCGTGCTGGAGGAACTGGGGATCGAGGATGTGTGCATGGTCGGCGTCGCCAAAGGCCCGCACCACGGCCGCGAAGGCCGCGAAGTCTTCCACCTCATGGACGGCAGCGAACGCATGCTCCCGACCAACGCCCCCGCATTGTTCCACATCCAGAAGCTCCGCGACGAAGTCCACCGCTTCGCCATCGGCGCGCACCGGGCAAAGCGCGCCAAGGCCATCGGCGCCAGCCCGCTCGACGACGTCCCGGGCATCGGCCCGGCGCGCAAGAAAGCGCTGCTGATGCACTTCGGCACGGCCAAGGCGGTGCGCGGGGCGAGTTTGGAGGATCTGCAGAAGGCGCCGGGGGTGAGCGCGGCGGTGGCGCAGCAGGTGTATGATTTTTATCATTCGCGGTGAGGTCGGCCCGCAGCCACTGCGCTTATCCGATGATCAGATCGAAGTGCGCGGTCGTGGAAATGTGAGAGAAATACCAGTCCTCAGCCTCATGCCACTGCCGTTCCCAAGGTCCGATGGAACCCTCCCGTTCGACAAGCCGGTGCGATCGGACGGAGTCAGGGGCGGTGAGCAGAATCTTGACCTGCATAAGACTTCGCAGGTCGGAATGGCAGGTGTAAACGCCTTCCACGATCACGACGTTGGCGGGTTCCACGGTGATCGCCGGCGCCCGCAAGCTTCCGTCAAATGCGTCCCAGTCGAAGGGGCGATACGCCGCAGCCCGGCCCAACTTCAGCTGTTGCAGCACGCCATAAAGCTTGGGGCGGTCTATGCAGGCGTCTGCGCGTTGCTCCGCGGTGTCGCCCCTCAGCTCGACGCCCCCGGCGTAAAAATCGTCGCCTTCGATGATGGTCGCACCACTTGCGGCTGCTAGGGCGGCGGCGAAGGTCGACTTGCCCGCACCGCTCCGTCCATCGATTGCAATGAACACCGGATCAGAATGCGTTCGTGCGCGCGCGATCAGCGCCAGGGCAGAGTCGCAATTTGGGTCCACACGGATTTCTTAAAGGCACCACAGCAGCGTCCGCAATAGGCTCGGAAGCCACCACACCTCCCCCTAATCCGGCCAATCCGCAAACGCCCGCACCACCGCCAGCCGCTCTTCTTCCGTCGTCAGCGCAACCCGCGCCCGCGCCTTGGCGTCCTCCGCCGCATGCCGCGCCGCCGCCGCCCAATCCGGCGCAACCGCCGCCAGCGCCGCCAGCGTCTTCAGCAGCTTCACCGCCACCTCCACCGTCCCCGCGCCATCGCGCCCGATCGCGCGAAACGCATCGACCACCAGCTTCTCGATCTCCAGCGCCGGGAACACCACGCGGTCATCGGCCGGCTGGCCCTCGACCTGCGCCATCTTGTCGAACACCCGCAACTGCGCGCCCAGCACCGCAATCGCCGTCCCCGGATCGTTGACCGCCGGCGACAGCGCCCGCGACGCAATCTCCGACAGCACGATCAGGCCAAAGCGCGGGTCATGGTCGAAACTGCGGTCGCGCTCGATCGTGATCGCCTCGACAATGCGCGCGTCCACCCCCGCATCGCCGCCGACCACCCATGCGACCACCCGCCCGGAATCGACAAAACTCCCCGGCAGCACCGCCAGCTGCACCGTCCCGCCGCACCCGGCCATCACCTCGCCCAACTCGGCGACATCGATATTGGTGACATAGCCGATCCGCCCGGCACATCGCACCGCGCGCGCCCCGTCCGGCACCGGCGGCACCGCCAGCCCGGCAATGCGCGGGCGATGCTGCATCCGCTCCGCCGCCGCGACCCCGGCGCGCTCGACCCGCGTGATCGTGTCATGCACCCGCCCGAGCAGCGCGATATGCTGGATCCAGCGCAACAAGGTGACCACGATCACCCCGATCAGCGCAATCGTGCCGACGAACAACAGCACGCGCCCCTGCTCGCCATAAAATCCGGTCGACAGCGCGATGATCCCGACAATCGCAAACAGGAACGCGCCCAGAAAGGTCGACAGCGCGTTCTGCGACGTCGAATCCTCGACCAGCAACGCCACCGCGCGCGGCGTGACGTTCGACGTCGCCGCGCCATAGGCCGACACCATCGCGGTCAGCGAAAAGGTCGTGACCGCCAACATGCTCGACGCGATGATGCCCAGGATATTGTCGACCGCATCCGCCCCGATCTTCGCCCCCAGCGTATAGGGGACCAACGGCGCAACCAGCGGTGCCAGCAGCGCCAGCACCACCGCCGCCAGCGAAAACGCCGCCGCGCGAAACCACAGCCGCCGCGACACCACGCGCCACACCCACGCCCAGCGACTCATCGCGCGGACCGAACCGGATTCGTAACGATCATGGAAGGTCCAACCCGTTGGGGCGGGGGAGGTTCCGGGGGAGGGGGCGCTCAAGTCCCCCGCTTGCGCAAGAAGGCGCTGCCGATGCACTTCGGCACAGCCAAGGGAAAGCGTTGGGCGAGTTGGAAGGATTGGCGGAAAGTGCCCCGTGTCCGCGGCGGTCGCGCGGCGGGTGTATAGTGTCTATTGCTCCCGGTCAGGGGAGCTGAAGTTGCCTAGCCGAGAGCTTTCATCCTCGTCGCATTCGCGATTGCCGTAGCGGCATGAATTGTCCTAGCGTTCTCAAAACTGGGGGGAAGCATGGAAGCGTCTGCGCCGATTAGCCTTTACCTTGATCTGGCAGAAGGTGAGTCGGCGAATATCGAGGTTGTTGCCAAGGCAGCTCTTGCGTGGTCTGCCGCAGTGAAGGAACTCGCGTACGTCATCGATCCGTCGATGGAAGTCGAGATTGAACTGATTAGCGGAACTGAGGGTAGCCTTGATCTTAATGCCTGTCTCAAGGCCTTCGCCAAATTTGCGGAGCAGAAGCCGAAGCTGGCCACAGTAATTGTCACCTCACTCACTTGGTTCATGGTGCAAACCGGCTCCTACACTTACGAGCGAGTTTTGGATTGGCTGACCGGCAAGGACGCTCCGCCAGTCGTTCGACAGCTCTCACAGAGCGAGGTCGAAGCCATTGCACGCGAGGTGGTGGCTGCTCAGGAAAAGCAGGTCGCTGCAGATCAGCGACGCCAGCTCTTCCACGAGCTTAATAAAGACACCAGCATTGTCGGCGTTGGAGTGACGCAAGAACGGGATACGAGGCCCGCTGTTATTGTTCCACGAGCGGAGTTCGCCGAGCGCGCAGGGTCCACAATTACCGTATCGGAAGCCGAAGTGAAACGCCGGACGGAAGTCGCTGTGCTGCCCGTAATTCTGGTAAGCCCTACGCTCAAAGATGCCGAGAGAAGCTGGCGATTCCAAGCCGGGAATCTTCCCGAGTTTGGAGCTGTTATGAAAGACCATGCATTTCTTAATGCGCTAGTGGCAGGTCGTATAGCGCTGCCTCTACGAGCGGGTGTCGAAATGCAGATCGAGCTAGAAACGAAGCAGGAAAAGGTGGGCGACGTCTGGGTAGTCCGCGAGCGCAGCGTGCTGCGGGTTCTTCAGCCGACAATGTTGGACGACCCGAGCGGTCTACCGTTCGCGCGTCAGTAACCACGCTGCGTAGGCGGTAGAAACAGCGAAAAGTAGCAAGGAGCCGACCCAAGCAGCGTGGGGATCAAATGCGAACAGCGCTGCAAGGCCACCGATCACCGTCAGCGCCGTCGCTGCCGAAGCGAACCACCTCTTGCCACTCCGAATCCGCATAATTGGCACGTGGTAGGGCATCGCACTAGCGCTTGAAATGTCGAAATTTCATACATATTAAGTATTTGATTATTAAAGATATTATATGGGCTTTAATCCGGCCGTGCGATGTGGGCGATTCTTATCAGCCAGCGTCGGCAAAAGTAGGCGGTGCTTCCGGTTGCGATGACGCCTTCAACTGCGCTCGACGTTCGGGGCAGGTTCCTCGGTTGCGCTGCTATATTAGCCGATCGCACCGAGGAGGAAGGCTAGCCTAAGGCCTGTCCTACAAGCCCCCAAATCCCTACACTGCCGCCATGCCCAGCACCCCGCCACCCCCGCACACCCCTACCGCGCGGAAGTGTCAGGCGCTCCCCTCACATACGGCGATTTTTGTCAGAATTGTCAGCATACTGAACCCGACCGTTCACCAACCCCGCCCACATTTTGCGATTTCTTCACCGAAGCGCGCTAGGGAACGGCCATGCCCACGCGCGTTTTCCTGACGGTCGATACCGAATTGATGTGGCGGCACCATGCCGCCGGGCTGCCGATTGGTGAGATCGCGGAGCGGTCGCTCGAACCCGCCGGGGTCGGCATCGGCTATCAGCTGCGCCGCTTTGCGGAGCATGGCCTCAAAGCCACCTTCTTCGTCGATCCGATGCCGGCGGTCGCGCATGGGCTCGATCCGATCCGCCGCGTGGTCGCGGCGATTCTTGAGGCGGGGCAGGAGGTTCAGCTGCACCTCCACCCCAATTGGGCCGCTGCGCGCGACGAGGATCGCAGCGCCGCCGCCTCGTTCGAACTGATCGACTTCACCTTCGCCGAACAGCGCGAGCTGATCCGCGCCGCATCCGACCTGCTCGTCGCCGCCGGGGCGCCGCGTCCGATCGCCTTCCGCTCGGGCAGCTACAGCGCCAGCGACGACACGCTCGCCGCATTGGCCGAACTCGGCATCCGCTACGACAGCAGCCATAACGGCTCCGAACATCCCTGGCCCAGCGCGATCGGTCTGCCCCCGCGTCAGATCGCCCCGGTCGATCATCGCGGCGTGATCGAAGTGCCGGTCACGCTGATCGAGGATGTGCGCGGCCATCTCCGGCATTTCCAGATCTGTGCGCTGTCGACTGCCGAGATGCGCGATGCGCTCGACCATGCCGTGGCGGCGGGCCATGCGGCGGTGACCATCGTCAGCCACGGATTCGAACTTTCCAACCGCGCCGGCACCCGCCCCAATGCGGTGCATGTCGCCCGCTTCGACGCGCTCTGTGCGATGCTGGCCGAGCGACGCGGGGGCATGGAGACGGTGCAGTTCGCCGACCTCAATCATCTCCCGCTGGGTCAGGACGATGCCCCGCTCGGCCCCAGCCTGATCCGCACCCGCGTGCGACAGGCGCAGCAGCTCTGGTCCAATCTCGTAGCGGAGCGCGCCGCATGACCGCGACCGCGCGTCCCACCCCGCTCAATTTCCGCATCGGAGCGCGCACCCTGATGGCGGTGCAGCGCGACATGGTCCGCGTGCCGCTCAGCCTCGATGAGGCGCGCGAAGGTCGGTTGCCGGTGCTGCCCCCGCTGCCGCGCGACGCGCATGGCTATGTCGTGACCTCGTTGCCCGAGGATCGGCTGGAGGCGATGGTCTATGCCTCGGGCCGGATGATCGGCTTCGTCCGTCAGAAATATACGCGCTACTATGCCGACCTGACCGGCGGGTTCGATGCCTATCTGGCGAGCCTGTCGAGCAATGCGCGGCAGGGGGTGAAGCGCAAGGCGAAGAAGATCGCGCAGGTCTCGGGCGGCGATCTCGACATCCGTTCCTATCGCACGCCCGCGGAGCTGGAGGCGTTCCACGACATCGCCCGCCGCATCGCGCTGCGCACCTATCAGGAAAAGCTGATGGGGGAGGGGCTTCCGGCCAGTCCCGAGTTCATTCAGGGGATGCTGAGCGCGGCGGCGGCGGACCGGGTCCGCGCCTGGCTTCTGTTCATCGCCGGGGAGCCTGCGGCCTATCTCTACTGCCCCGCGCATGGCGACAATCTGGTCTACGAATATGTCG
>JBHYGP010000606.1:0-7941 GCA_051858935.1 Sphingomonas sp. | reverse complement strand
AAGAGCGTGACCAAGCTCTACGAAACGCGGCCCGACCTGTCGGCCTATGCGCTTCAGCCGATGTGGCCGGTCGAGATCCCGACGGGCGATGGCAAGACCTTGGTCAGCTATCTCACCCTTCCGCCCGGCGCGGATGCGAACAAGGATGGCAAGGCGGACAAGCCCGTCCCGATGGTATTGTTCGTCCATGGCGGCCCGTGGGCGCGCGATGGCTATGGCTATAACAGTGCGCACCAGTGGCTCGCCAATCGCGGCTATGCGGTACTCAGCGTCAATTTCCGCGGCTCGACCGGCTTCGGCAAGGGCTTCGTCAACGCGGCGATCGGCGAATGGTCGGGCAAGATGCACCAGGATCTGATCGACGCGGTCGACTGGTCGATCGCGCGCGGCGTGACGTCGAAGGACAAGGTCGCGATCATGGGCGGCTCGTACGGCGGCTATGCGACGTTGGTCGGCCTCACCTTCACGCCCGACAAGTTCGCGTGCGGCGTCGATATCGTCGGCCCGTCGAACCTCAAGACGCTGATGGAAAGCTTCCCGCCCTATTGGCGACCGATCCTTGAAGGCACCTTCTACAAGCATATCGGGGACCCCAGTAAGCCCGAGGATCTGAAGCGCATGATGGCGCAATCGCCGATCACCCGCGTCGACGCGATCACCAAGCCGCTGCTGATCGGGCAGGGGGGCAATGATCCGCGCGTGGTGAAGGCCGAAAGCGACCAGATCGTCAATGCGATGAAGGCACGGAAACTCCCCGTGACCTATATCAACTATCCCGATGAAGGGCATGGCTTCGTCCGCCCCGAAAACCGCCTGTCCTTCTTCGCGATCAGCGAGGGGTTCCTGTCCAAATGCCTCGGCGGCCGGGCGGAGCCGCTCGGCGACTTTACGGGGTCGAGCATCCAGGTGCTCGAAGGCGCGGACTATGTCCCGGGCCTTGCCGCCGCCGCTCCCAAGTCGGCTGCGGCGAAATGAGCCGGGCGCCCGCCATGCCGCATCGGCGCGCATGGCGGGCGCTTGCCCATGCTGTTCTAAGGGCCTAATACAGTGCCCGGTTCCATGCGTTACGACACACTTTATCCCGAGATCGCGGATCAGCGCGGCCCGGCGGTCCCGCCCCAGCCCGCGGCATCCGGCGGTGCGCCCCCGCTCGGTGACTATACCGTCAACCTGCCGGTCATTGTCCGTCGCCGCAAATGGCGCTGGGTGCCGCGCATTCTGGCGGTGCTGATCCTGTTGTTCCTTGCCGCAGTCGCGTGGCTGGTGCTCACCGCGCCGCTGTCCAAATCGCTCGAACCGCCGGTGCCGCCGTCGATCACCTTGCTGTCGGCGGAGGGCACCGCGATCGCGCGCACCGGCGCGGTGGTCGGCACGCCGGTCGATGCCTCGAAGCTGCCCGATCATGTCGTCCAGGCGTTCATCGCGGTCGAGGATCGTCGGTTCGAATCGCACTGGGGCGTCGATCCACGCGGCATCCTGCGCGCCTTCGTCAATAACATGTTCACCGACAACAGTCGCCAAGGCGGCAGCACGATCACCCAACAGCTCGCCAAGAACGCCTTTCTCAATTCCGACCGCACATTCGGGCGAAAGTTTCAGGAGGTGCTGATCTCCTTCTGGCTCGAAGCGTGGCTGACCAAGGACGAGATCCTCTCGCGCTACCTCTCCAACGTTTATTTCGGCGATAATCAATACGGCCTCGACGCCGCCGCGCGCCATTATTTCAGCCGCCCGGCAACCGACCTGACCGTGGCGCAGGCGGCGATGCTGGCGGGGCTGGTCAAGGCACCCTCGCGGCTCGCCCCGTCGTCGAACCTTAAGGGTGCGCGTGAGCGGCAGGCGGTGGTCGTGAGCACGATGGTCGATGCCGGCTTTCTGACCGAAGCGGAGGGCAAGGCGGTTCAGCCCGCTCGGCTGCGCCTGTCCAAGGTGAAAACGCTGCCCAGCGGCACCTATTTCGCCGACTGGGTGCTGCCCGAGGCGCGCGACCGGTCGGGCGAGATCGTGACCAACACGACCGTGACGACCACGCTGGAGGCGCGGATGCAGCGCGCGGCGGAACGCGCGGTGCGCAATGCCGGGCTGCGCAAGGCACAGGTCGCGATCGTCGCGATGCGCCCCGATGGCCGCGTGATCGCGATGGTCGGCGGCAAGAATTACGCGGCCTCGCCCTTCAATCGCGCGACCCAGGCGCAGCGCCAGCCCGGGTCGACCTTCAAACTCTTCGTTTATCTCGCCGCGTTGCGCTCGGGCATGACCCCGGACAGCATCGTCCGCGACGAACCGGTGACCCTCGGCGACTGGAGCCCGAAGAACAGCGACGGACGCTATCGCGGCCCGATCACGCTGCGTGAGGCGTTTGCGCGGTCGAGCAATGTAGCCGCCGCGCGGCTGACCCAGCGGGTCGGCGTCGCGGCAGTGATCCGCGCCGCGCGCGACCTTGGCATCACCAGCCCGATCCCCAGCGAGGCGTCGATCGCGCTCGGCACGTCGAGCGTCTCGCTGATCGAGCTGACCGCCGCCTATGCGGCGATTGCCAGCGGTACCACCCCGGTGCGCCCGCGGGGCTTGGCCGATACCGATGAGCCGGGCTGGGCGGAGCGGCTCACCGGGGCGACGCGGTCGCTGTCGCGGCGCGAGCTGGACGGGATGCGCGAACTGCTCGCCGCGACGGTGAGTGAGGGTACGGGACGCAGCGCCGCGCTGGCGATCGACACCTTCGGCAAGACCGGGACGACGCAGGACAATCGCGACGCGCTGTTCCTCGGCTATTCGAACGGCATCGTCACCGGTGTGTGGCTGGGCAATGACGACAACAGTCCCAATGGCGGGCTGGCCGGGGGCGGCATTCCCGCGCGCATTTGGCGCGATTTCATGAGCCAGGCGCTGGGCGTCGCGGCGCGGCCCAGGCCGGAGCCTGCGGTCGAGAACGTCACCGATATCCTCGTGGAGGACCCGGACAATTTCATCGACGATCCGATCGAGCTGGAGGGCAGCTTTGGCGGGCAGGAATTGGGCGTGCGCGTCAACCGTGACGGCAGCATCGAAATGACCCGCCCGCGCCGTGACGCGCCCCGCGACGATCGCTTCGAGGATGAGCCCCGCGACCGGGGGCGGCGCGACGACCGCCGGTTGGAGCGCGTTCCCGAGGGCGAGTTCTGACCTGGATCATCGACCTGATCGTATCGACGATCGCGGACTTGTTCGGTGAGGCGGTCGGTCGCCGTCGCCCATGGTGGGTTGGCCTGGTCGCATCGCTCGGTTGTTTGGGCGTGATCGGCTTGGCGATCGCTGCGGCCTTTCTAATGTTCGCCTGACAATCAGGCCGGAATTTCCACCCCGTCCCAGGCGAAGCATTTGCCGCTGTCGCCAGGCTTCAACCCCTCGACCACGTCCAGCAGTTGCAGTGCGGCGCGTTCGGGGTCGAACAGCTTGCCGGGTGCGACTGTCCCGCGGAACGGGGCGGACAGGGGCGTATCGACCGTACCGGGATGCAGCCCGACCACGATCGACCGGTCGTTGCGCCGTCGCGCGTCGATCGCGAAATTGCGAATCAGCATATTGAGCGCCGCCTTGGACGCGCGATAGCCGTGCCAGCCGCCCAGACGGTTGTCGCTGATGCTCCCGACCCGCGCCGAGAGCGCCGCGAACACCGGGGTGCCGGTGCGCGGCAGCAGTGGCAGGAAGTGCTTGGCGACCAGCGCGGGGCCGATCGTGTTGATCGCGAACACGCGCGCCAGCCAGTCGGGGTCGAGGTCGCGCAGCGCCTTTTCCGGCCCGCGCTCGCCCTCGCCGAGAATGCCGGTCGCGACGAAAATCAGCGACGGCGGCGGGCCAGCGGCCACCCGTACCGCAGCGGCTTCGATGCTCGCCTCATCGGTCAGGTCGAGATGCGCGTCGCCCGCCAGCGATCGGCCGAATCGCCAGACCTTTGCGTGCGCCGCTTCTTCCTCGAGCAAATCCGCGAATGCGCCGCCGATCCCGCCGCTCGCGCCGATGACCACGGCGCACCCCGCGCTCACAGGTCGAGCTTCTCGTAATCCGACGGCGGGTTGATCCCCTCCATCCGCTCGGCGAGCAGCGGGCGGAAGCTCGGGCGGCTCTTCATCCCGACATACCAGCGCTTGGCCTGCTCATGGCTCTTCCAGTCGATCCCGCCGAGATAATCGGCGACGCTGATCTGCGCCGCGGCGGCCAGATCGGCGAGGCTCATCGTCGCGCCGCCCAGCCAGGTGCGGTGGTCGAGCAGGAAATCGATATAGTCGAGATGCGCGACCGCCGCCTTCATCGCCTCACGCAGCGCGCCGCTGTCGGGCGTGGCGCGCTGGACGATGCGCTTGATCATCCGTTCGTTGAGCAACGGCCCGGTGATGTCGCGGAAGAACTGGTTGTCGAACCAGCTGACCAGCCGGCGGATCTCCGCGCGGTCGGCGGCGCTGCCATTAAGCAGGGCGGCCTTGCTGACGGTTTCCTCGAAAAACTCGCAGATCGCGACCGAATCGATCAGCACGACGCCGCGATCATCGGCCATCACCGGGGTCTGCCCCGCCGGGTTCATGTCGAGAAACTCGTCGCGCCGCGCCCACGGCGATTCGCGCACCGGCTCATAGCCGACGCCCTTCTCACCCAGGACGAGGCGGACCTTGCGCGAGAAGGGGCACAGGGGGAATTGGTAAAGCTGCCACATGCTGACCGGCATAGGCGCGAGCAGGGCGGGGCGGCAAGGGAAGCAGAAAAAATCCTCCCCGGGACGGGGAGGGGGACCAGCGCAGCTGGTGGAGGGGGCCCTAGGCAAGGGCGTCCGTTGCCTCGGGCCCCCTCCACCACGCCGCTTCGCGTCGCGGTCCCCCTCCCCGTGCCGGGGAGGATTGAAGCGCCACCCCATAACCCCTTGAGCCTTTCGCCCACCCCGCCATAACAGGAGGATGCTGCTCCCAGACACGCCGCTCCACCCGCTCGAACGCGGCCAGCTCAACGCCATGCGCCTCACCGGTGCCGCCTTCTGGGCCGCCGCTACGCTCGTCTCGATCGGCCCAGGCTTCGGCCTCAGCACCGGCTTCGACTGGTTCCCGATGTGGCTGCCACCCGTCGTCATCGCGCCGATCGGGCTATGGTCGGTCCTCTACGCCACGCCGAAACGCTGGGCGCGCTGGGGCTGGGCATGGAGCGGCAAGGAACTGCACGTCGCGTCCGGCTGGCTATCCCGCCGCCACACCATCGTCCCGGCGGCGCGCGTCCAGCATATCGACGTCACCATCGGCCCGGTCGAGCGGATGTTCGGCGTCGCCACTTTGGTCCTCCACACCGCGGGGACCGCCAACAGTGAAGTCCAGCTCCCCGGCATCACCCGCGAAACTGCCGAGGAGATCCGCGACGCGATCCGCGACCAGCTCACGGTCGACCCATGGTGAAGGAGGAATTGCCCGAAGAGTTGGACGACCACGAACCCCGCCGCGTCCATCCGCTGACGATCCTCATCTGGTTCCTCAAAAAGGCGCCACAGAACGTCCTCGGCCTCCCCGCGATCATCGGCATCACCTCCGGCCGCGGTCTCGGCTGGATCGCTTTGGCGGCGGTGGTGGTCGGTGCCGCCAGTCTGGTGTGGACCTGGATCAACTGGCGCCGCTTCACCTATGCCGTCACCGACAGCGAACTGGTGATCGAACGCGGCCTGCTCAACCGCACCCGCCGCTCGATCCCGCTGGAGCGGATTCAGGACGTCGGCATCGAACAGGGGCCCTTGTCCCGCATCTTCGGCCTCGCCGAAGTCCGCGTCGAAACCGGCGGCGGGGAGAAGGACGAAGCGGTCTTGGACAGCGTAACCCTGTCCGAAGCCGCCAGACTGCGCGGAGCCCTGCGCGGAGCCCCGGTGAAGCGGGCCAGCACCGGCCTCGATCTGGTCGAGGAGGACACGCTGACCGACGTGTTCGCAATGACCCCGCAGCGGGTGTTGCTGCTGGGCCTGTTCAGCTTCTCGCTGGTCTGGATCGCCGCCCTTGCCACCGGCATCCAGTTCCTCGGCGATGCATTGGGCTTCGGCTGGGACGAGGCGAGCGACCTGCTCCGCACCGCCAGAGGAGAGGTCGGCAACCGATTGAACTACTCCACCGGCTTCGGCCTGTTCGGACTGGTGGTGGTGTTGGGGGTGATCACCGGGGTCGCCCGGACGGTATTGCGCGAATGGAACTTCAAACTCCGCGCCAGAATAGGGAGATTCCGCCGGACAAGGGGCCTGCTGACCCGCAGCGAAGTGGTCGTGGCCATGCGCCGCATCCAGCTCGCCCTGATCCAGCGCGGACCGTTCCGGGGGCTGCTCGGCTGGAACGCCCTGAGTGTTCAAACACTTGGCGGCAGCAACGACCCCAGCGGCCGACAGGTCATGGCCCCGCTGGCCCGAGACTATGAAGTAGCAGGAATCGTCGACCGAGCCGGCCTACCCCCGTTTGAACGTTTGCCCCTCCGCCCCGTAGCCCCGGCCCACATCCTCCGGGCCCTCGTCCTTGCCGTCCCGCTGCCCCTGCTGGTCATCGCCGCAGCCCTGCTGCTAACCCCCCTGGCTTGGCTAGGCCTGATCCTGACCCTCCCCCCAGTCCTCACCGCCCTCCTCCAACGCAAATTCCACCGCTACGCCCTCCGCTCAGGAAGCCTGCAAGTGATGCGAGGGGTGCTGGCCCAGCGCGACTGGATCGTCCCCGTCGAAAATGTCCAAGTGGTGACCCTCCGTCAGGGCCTGATCCAGCGCTGGCTGGAACTGGTGACCGTCGAAGTCGACACCGCCGGAGCCGGAATGGGAGCAACCCCCGCCGTCGTCGATGTCGCCGCCGAAGACGGCGCAACCCTGGCCCGCGACCTCGCCGCCGGGATCAGTTGATGGCCGGGCTGGGAGCTGGAGTAGGGGTCGGCGCAGGTTTCCGCCGGACCCCGCTCAGCACCTCCGGTGTTGCCGAAGGAACCGGAGCCGGAGCCACCGCAGCAGCAACCGGCGTCCGCCGCATACATTGGATCGGACTGGGCCGCTTGAACTCGCCGCAATTCCACAGCGCCTTGCCGAACCCCTGTTCCTTGTCGCGAAGATAGCTGAACGACATCGCTTCGATCTGCGCCGGGGTCAGGCTGGCCCCGACCGCCGGCACCTTGGCCCGATCGGTCCAGCCCAGAAACTTGCAATAGGCCCGCTCGCCACAGGTTCGGATTGCCAGCGCGGCAAAACCGTCCGCCCCCATCGCCTTGTCCAGCGCGACATGGAAACTGTCGCCCCCGGCCGCCACCGGCTTGGGCACCGCAGATTCAGGAATAGTGTCGGGGTCGAGCATCGCTGCCGGATCGACCACGGCCAGTGCGACCTCACTGCCGGCATGGAAGGTCGACAGCGCCGCCATCTTGGCGACCACCGGCTCGGCCCCGGCATAGCCCCGCCGGAAGGCCGGCGGCGTGCCCCACCACCCGGTCCAGCGGAAGAAGAGATGCGTGTTCACCTCCGCCACCTTGTCAAGGCTTGAGCTCCAATAGGGCACCACCCAGTCGGTGTGATAATGCGTCGAATGTCCGACCTTGGCGAACACTGATCCGGTCAGTGCCTGCCGCGCGATCGTCTGCGCCCGCCCCCAGGCGGCGGGGGAGGGGGTGCGGCGCAACGCGCCGTCACAGGTGAAGGTGAACTGGCAGCCGGTGCGCCGCTCCTGCCCCTGGAACACTACGCCACAGACCGATTTGGGGAAGGCGGGGTGGCGCATCCGGTTAAGCACGACCTGCGCTACCGCCCGCTGTCCGACCGGATCGTCGCCCGCCTCATACCAGGTCGCCGCAGCAAGGCAGTCGACCGCGCGCCCGAAATCCTCCGCGCCAGCGTCCAGGATTAGCGGGCGCGAGGCGGGATTGGGGTCGGTGGAGAAGGGGATGGCGGTGTTGAACGTCCGCGCATCGTCCATCGACAGCGCGGCG
>JBHYGP010000605.1:0-8042 GCA_051858935.1 Sphingomonas sp. | reverse complement strand
GCTGTGTGCCACGCCACACCGCCCACAGCGCGATGGCGATGAGGGAGGTGGCGGCGGCATGACCGAACCAGGTGGTGGTCCAGCCCCACAGGGTCGTGCCGAGCGCGAAGCCGATGCTCGCGAACAGCCCTGCCACGCGGCTGCCGCCCATACCGGTTCCGAGGTCGAGCAGGGCAACTGCTGCCAGCGCAGTCAGGACTGCGCCGATCCCGGCGATGGCGACGCGCATGCGCAGGCGGAGAAATGCTTCGGCATCGGGGTCGAACAGCAGGTGCGGCACGTCGGCGCTGGTCTGCTGCGTCACCCAGTTGGTCGCGGCGACGAAGGGCAGCGCCATCAGCGTCATGCCCGGCGCCTTGTCCATGTAGAGATGGCCGTCGAACTGCGCCTTGTCGATCGTCATCGCGGCATAGCGGTCGATCCGCGCGCTGTCGGTCTCGACGATCGCGGCGGCGGCAAGGATGCGGGTCGCGCTGTTGGGGTTGAACGCCCATGAGCCGAACCAGATGCAGGACAGCCAGACGAGCGCGAAGAGCAGGGCGGGGACCTGCCAGCGCTGCGGTGGCGCACCCAACAACCGTTTGTGCTGAGCTTGTCGAAGCACGGTTCCTGGACTCTTAGCGCGGAGGACTCGCCCTTCGACAATGATCAGGTGAAACGTCCCCCGGACGTTTCAGCCAAAGCCGGGGGCTTTGGCGACCTGATCATCAGGGCAAACGGAGGTCAGTCAGTGGTAATCAGTCCGGCAGAACCTTTTCGGCGCGCTTGCGGCTATCCGCCTCGGCCTTGCCTGCCTGAATATCCCGCGTCGAGCAGCCGATTCCGCCGCCCGGACCGACCGTGGTGCAGCTACCGATGCCGGTGTCGCCCGCAGTCAGCGCAGAACGCTGACGCACCGCCCAGCTCTCGCGCTGGGGCGATACTTCTGCGTCGCGCAGCTCGGTGGGGATGCGGAAGCGCTCGCCCGCCGGGCGGCGGACGCACACCACGATCTCGTCGCCGTCGCTGTTCGTTGGGCATTTGTCATCGCCATAGATGATCAGCACGCCGTTCTGCGGCGCGTTCTGGGCCGTAGCGGGGAGCGCGGGGAGCACCAGCGCGGACGCGGCGGTGGCGAGGGTCAGCAGGATCGTCTTCATATCATCGACTCCTTGGCGGCTCACAGCCGCTTCGATACCGCAATCGCGGTCTTGCATGCCAATCGGATCGCCCCCGCGAGCAGCGGATAGGCAGGGGCGGTTTCCGCGCCCGCCGCCAATGCGCTGTCCCTATGCTCCAACTCTTCGGCGCGGAATTCAGCCACCGCCGCTGCCAGTTCTGGATCGTCCTCGCCCAGCGCGTCGAGCTGTTCCTGATAGTGCAGGTCGATCTCGGTCTCGACCGCAACGGTGCACGCCATCGCCGCCGCCGGGCCGATCGCCGCAGTCGCCGCCCCAAGCGCGAAGCCGGCGACATCCCACACCGGCTGCAGCGCGGTCGGCCGCACGCCGCGGCGCGCGATCATCGCGTCGAAAAAGGCGCGGTGCCGCTCTTCCTGATTGGCCATGCCGGAGATGGCGCGCGCCATGTCATGGCGGTCGCCCATCACGGCGAGCTGTCCGGCATAGATGCGCGTCGCGCCATATTCACCCGCCTGATCGACGCGGATCATCGAGTCGATATCGCGGCGCTGGTCTCCGGGTTTCCACTTCACTTGACTTTGCCTTTCAGCATCAGTGTCGCGATCACCAACGCGCCACCGAGCGAAAAGATCGCATTCCATCCGGCGAGTGACACTCCGAAAAGATCCCAGGGTGCGACATCGCAGCGGACCAACGGCGCGTTCATGATGCGGTCGAGCGCGCTGCCCTCACCGCCAAAGTTGGTGGCGCATTGGGTGAACCCTTCCCACCAGCCATATTCGACCCCGGCATGGAACGCGCCGATCGCGCCGCTGACCGCGATGGCGAGCGCGGCGAGCAGTACCAGCGGCGTCCGCGCGGGGCGCACGACGAAGGACGCCGCCGCGAGCACGATGGCGGTGTAATGCGGCCAGCGCTGCCACATGCACATTTCGCACGGGAACAGGCCGAAGCCATATTGGCTGGTCAGCGCCCCGCCGATCAGCCCGAGCGGGATGAGCAGCGCCAGCCATTGCGCGGTGCGATTGGATGCCATGGCGGGCCTCAGCGCGTCCCGGACCTGGCCGTCCCGCCCCCGGCGACGCGCGCGGGCGCGGCGGTGCGGGCGATGGTCTGCAGCGCATAGTGGAGCTGGAAGTCCTTGATCCCCTTCTTCTCCAGCTCTTCGGCGGTGGCGGCGAAGCGCGGATCGGTCTTGGTGTCTTCCTCCAGCACCGCGTTATCCACCTTGGTCTCGTTGATCAGGTGGCGGCGCAGATCGGCCTCACGGAACACCGGGCGGGTCTTGTAATCGGGATCGGAAATCTGCGGGACGGCGATATCGGGCTCGATTCCGCCCTCCTGCACCGACTTGCCCGACGGGGTGTAATAGCGCGCGGTGGTGAGGCGCAGCGCGGTGCGCGGGCCGAGTTGCAGCAGCGACTGGACCGACCCCTTGCCGAACGTCTTTTCGCCCAGCACCAGCGCGCGGTGGTGATCCTGCAATGCGCCCGCAACGATTTCGGATGCCGATGCGGTGCCGGCATCGACCAGCACGACCAAAGGCACGCCGCGCGTCAGGTCGCCGCGGATCGCCGATTCCGCATACCAGCGCTCGATATCGCTCTTCTCGCGCCCGCGCTGCGACACGATTTCGCCATGGGTCAGGAACGCGTCGCTGACCTCGATCGCCTGGTTGAGCAGGCCGCCGCCATTGCCGCGCAGGTCGATGACGTAACCCTTCGGCTTGCCGCCCAGCTGCTTTTCGATCTCGGAGATGCCGGCGCGCATGTCGGCCGCCGTGGTCGCGCTGAAGGTGTTGATGTTGAGGATGCCGATGCCGTCCTGCACCTCCCACTTCACCGCCTTTTGGACGATGGTCTCACGGACCAGCGCGACGTCGAACGGCTTGTCGCGGCCGGGGCGGACGATGCGCAGCGTGATCTTGGTCCCCGGCGCGCCACGCATCTGGGTGATCGCTTCATCCAGCGTGCCGCCATAGATCAGCTTGCCGTCGAGATGGGTGATGTAATCGCCGGCCTTGATCCCCGCCTTCCACGCCGGAGTATCCTCGGTCGGGGTGATCACCTTGACCGCGCCGTCCTCCATCGTGACCGAGAGGCCGAGGCCGCCATAATTGCCGTCGGTGGCGAGGCGCAGATTGTCGAAGGCGAGCGCGTCGACATAGGAGCTGTGCGGGTCGAGGCTGGCGAGCATGCCGTCGATCGCGCCCTGAATCAGCGTCTTGTCGTCGACCTTCTCGACATAGGTGGCCTTTACCCGGGTGTAGACGTCCATGAACGCGTCAAGTTCGCGATAGGACGAGGTGTCGACGCTCGCCATCGCGCCGGTGGTGACGGGGATGAGTGCCAGCGCGCCGACCGCGGCGGAGACCTGGAGGATGGAACGGATCATACGCAGTACTTCCTCAACGGGATTACTTCCTCAACGGGATTTGCGGACAGGATAGACCGGAACCGCGTGGCGGCAAAGCGGCGATAAATAGACGGCGCAATGTCATTCCTCCTCTGCGCAGCAGGGGAGGTGGCAGCGCGCAGCGCTGACGGAGGGGCCGCCCTCGCAGAGGGCGGAATTTTGTCGAGATGCTCACGGCTGTCTGCGCAGCCGCCCCTCCACCACCCGCTGCGCGGGCGGTCCCCCTCCCCTGAGACAAGCTCAGGGGAGGAATTAGTCGAGCAGCTGCGCCAGATCGACCGGGCGGCCCTGGCGACGCAGCTCGACGGTGATGCGCGGGCCTTTGCGCTGGGGGGCGCGGCCGAGCGGGGTGCCCTGGATCAGCGTGTCGCCGACCTTGACCATCACCGCGTCGAGCCCGGCGACGAGCGAGGTCCAGCCGTCGCCATGATCGAGGATCACGATATTGCCATAGCGGCGGAAGCGCCCGGCATAGATGACGCGGCCAGCGGTCGGCGCGACGACCTGTGCGCCCGGCCAGGTGGCAAGTGTCAGGCCGCGCGCGCGCACGCCGGTGTCGGATAGCTCACCCAGGCCGGTGACGACCGTGCCCGAGACGGGGAGGCGGTAGGGCGGCGGGCCGCTGCGCTTCGTGGCGGGGGTGGTATCGGGCGTCGCGGCTTCGCCCTCGGCAGGGCGGGGGAGCGGGCCGGGCAGCGCCTCCAGCGCTGCGCGCGTCTCGGCGGCCTCGCCCATATTCTCCATCAGGTCGACCAGATCGCGCGCCTGTTCGCCCAGCGCCAGCGCGCGATCCGATTCGAACATCGCCTCGCGCCGATAGCCGACCGATTTGAGGCGATGCTCGCCCTCGGCACGGACCAGAGCGAGGCGGTCGTGCTGCAGCCGTGCGCGGCTGTCGGCGAGCGTCTTGGCGGCGAGCTGCGCCCCGTCGCGCAACTGGCGGGTGCGCGCGATCTCGGCGCGGATGTCGGCGGTGCGCGCGCGCATCGCCGGGGTGACTGCGCCCAGCACCGCGCGGACATGGACGATATCTTTGGTCGATCCGGGCTGAACCAGCCCGAGCACTGCAGGGCGGCGCGCCAGCGATTGCAGCGCCGCCATCAGCCGCACGATCGGCCCCTGTCGCTCGGCGAGCCGGGTGCGCTGGGCCGCGAGCATGCGGTCAACGATCGCGATGCGCGCGCGGGCGGCGACGATCTCCGCCTCGGCCGCCTGAATGCTCGCCGCGATCGCGGCCTCACGCGTCTTCGCGCGCCGCGCCTCGTCGCGTTCATTGGCGGCGGCGCGCTGAAGCTGTCGGGCGCGCGCTTCCGCGTCCTTGGCGGCCTTGCTCGCAGCGCTGAGCTGGGCGCGCTGGTCGGTGAGCGAGGGGGTCTGCGCCGGCACCGCCGCAACGCCGACCAATGCGGTGGCGATCACTGCGGCGGCAAGGGCGATCCAGCGCATCATCCCTCGCGGTGGTACGGGTGGTTGGCGAGGATGCTGGTCGCGCGCCAGAGCTGTTCGGCCAGCATCGCGCGCGCCATCATGTGCGGCCATGTCGCGCGGCCATAGGAGATCAGCAGATCGGCCTGCGCCCGTGCTTCGTCGTCGAAGCCATCGGCGGCACCGATCAGGAAGCGGGTTTCGCGCACCCCGTCCTCGCGCCACGCCTGAATGCGTTCGGCAAAGACGCGCGAGGGGATGTTCTCACCCTTCTCATCGAGCATCACGATCCGCGTGCCGGGTTCGACCGCGGGCATCTTGCCGCCCGTGTCGGGCAGCTCGGTCACCCGCGTCGGCAGGGTCACGCGCTTGAGGTAACGATCGACCAGCTCGGCTTCAGGGCTGCGGCCGATCCGCCCGCGGGCGACGATGTGCAGCAGCATGATGAACCGGTCAGGCGTTGCCGGCCGGCGCGCTGTCGCCGAATGCCCACATCCGCTCGAGATTGTAGAAGGTGCGGACTTCGGGGCGGAACAGGTGGACGATCACGTCGCCCGCGTCGATCAGCACCCAGTCGGCGGTCGGCAGACCCTCGACGCGCGGGCTCTGGCCACGCTCGGCCTTGATCTTCTCGGCCAGCTTCTGTGCCATCGACGCGACCGGACGCGTCGAGCGGCCGCTTGCCACGACCATATAGTCGGCGATGCTGCTCTTGCCCGCGAGCGGGATCGAGACGGTTTCTACCGCCTGATCGTCGTCGAGCGAGGTCAGGACCAGTCGATGCAGCGCCTCGGCATCCGGGGCGACGGTGCCGCTGGTGGCCGGGGTGGCATCGAGGTGAGGGGAAGCGGGCAAGAGGACTCCTGGGTTAGGGACTATTGGGTTGGGGCGGCGTGCGGCCACGGGAAAAACGCCGGTGCCAGCCGGGGTCGGCGGCGCGGAGGCGGGTCGCCGAAGTCGGGTCGGGGCGGAAGCGCAACAGCACCAGGGCCGGCAAACTCCACTTCGTCCAAGTCTTCGCCTGGCGTGCGGGCCGCACGAAACGCCGCAGCCAGCTCATAGCGGGGCTCGCATGAGCGTCGCGATCATAGCCCGGACGCGCGATCACCGCAATCGGAACCTGTCGCGCGATCCGCCGCCAGCCGCGCCACTGTTCGAACTGCGCCAGATTGTCCGCCCCCATCAACCAGATGAACTGGTGGCGGGGATAGAGGCGCGGGAGTTTGGTCAGCGTGTCGACGGTGTAGCGGGTCTTGAGCCGCTTCTCGACCGCGCTCGGGCGGATCGGGGCGTGGCGCGCCATCGCGCGCGCCGACGCCATCCGCGCGGCGAACGGGGCCATGCCCTTGGCTTCTTTGAGCGGATTGCCGGGCGACACCATCCACCAAACCTCGTCCAGCCCCAGCGCGCGCAGGGCGTGGAGCGAGAGCGCGCGGTGTCCGCGATGCGCGGGGTTGAACGACCCGCCGAGGAGACCGATGCGCTTCATGCGCGGCGTGGCCGCCAGTCGCGCTTGGCGTGCTGCAAGCGCAAGATCTCGACGCCATCGGCGGTCGGCCGATAGATCAACACATAGTCCGTCCGCTGAACCAGCCACTTGCGGACCGAACCCTCTAGGATCGGGCCAGCCTTGGGATAGTCCGCAAGGAAGCGGCCGGCGGCCAGCGCGGCCCGGCCGACGCGATAGGCATAGTCAGGGCTGAGCTGGGAGAATTCGTCGTCGAGTGCCGCCAAATCGGCTTGCGCCTCGCGCGTCCATTCAGCTTTGTTCATTCGGCAGCGGCGGCTTGGCGATGGCGTGCTTCGAACCAGGCTTCCATCTCTTCCTGACTGAGTAGGTCGCCGCGATCGGCGGCGTCGATCCCGGCCTGGATAAATTCGCGGTATTCCAGCTCTTCCTCGACAAAGCGTTCGACGGCTTTCGCCACGACCCATGCGCGCGACCGGTCGATCCGCGCCGCCAACGAATCGAGTTTCGCCAGCAGTTCTGGTTTCAGCCGTGCGGTGATGACAGTCGTCTTGCTCATGTCGTCGAACGTATACAAAGAATACCCAGCCTTCAAGGACGCGCCTGACCGGTCCCCCGCACCACCCATTTATACGTCGTCAGCCCCTCCAGCGCGACCGGGCCGCGCGCGTGGAGGCGGCCGGTGGCGATGCCGATCTCGGCGCCCAGCCCGAACTCACCGCCATCGGCGAACTGGGTCGAGGCGTTCCACATCACGATCGCGCTGTCGACGCCATTGAGGAAACGCTCGGCGGTCGCCGCGTCCTCGGTGACGATCGCGTCGGTGTGGTGGCTCGAGTGGCGCGCGATATGCGTCATTGCGCCGTCGACTCCATCAACCAAAGCGACCGACAGGATCGAATCGAGATATTCGGTGTCCCAATCCTCGTCGGTTGCCGCCACTGCGCGCGGTTCGAGTGCGCGGACATCGGCGTCGCCGCGCAACTCGCAACCCGCGTCGATCAGCGCGGACAGGATCGGCGCGGGATCGGCAAAGCCGCGGTCGATCAGCAAGGTTTCTGTCGCGCCGCAAATGCCGGTGCGCCGCATCTTGGCATTGACCGCGAGCTTGACCGCCATGGCGGGATCGGCCGCGCGGTCGATATAGCTGTGGCAGATGCCGTCGAGATGCGCGAGCACGGGCACGCGTGCTTCTTCCTGAACGCGCGCGACCAGGCTCTTGCCGCCGCGCGGGACGATCAGGTCGATCGCGCCATCGGCTTTCAGCATCGCGCCGACCGCTGCGCGATCGGTCGTCGGCACCAGCTGCGCCGCATCGGCGGGAAGGCCGGCTTCGGAAAGGCCGCGCGCAAAGGCAGCGTGGATCGCGCGGTTGCTGTGCGCCGCCTCCGACCCGCCACGCAGGATCGCCGCGTTCCCGCTCATCACACACAGTGCTGCGGCGTCGGCGGTGACATTGGGGCGGCTTTCATAGATGATGCCGATTACCCCGATCGGCACCCGGACGCGGCTGAGCTGCAGGCCATTGGGCCGCTCGCTCGAATCGATCACCGCACCGACCGGGTCGGCGAGCGATGCCACCGCCTCGACTCCCGCCGCCGCGCCCTCTAGCC
>JBHYGP010000604.1:0-8044 GCA_051858935.1 Sphingomonas sp. | reverse complement strand
GAACGGCACGGGAATGTTGTTCGGCGGAATCCAGTGGTTCGACCTGCCCGTTGGCAAGTCCAAGGAATTGCGCGACCTGTTCGGCGATCTGCACGGCTGGGTGGTCTATGGCACACTCGGGCTGATCGCGGCACATATCGGCGGGGCGCTGAAGCACCAGTTCTTCGATGAGGATGTGGTGTTCCACCGCATGCTGCCGGGCCTCAAGCAGAGCCATATGGACGGCGAGATTTAGCGCTCGACGGCCGAAGCCGGATTTCGGATGATCGTCGCACCAATCAAGCGCGGGCGGGAGCCGAATGACACGTCGGAACTGGATGGCAGGCCTTGTCGCCGCGATAACTGCATTGCGCGGTCGTCGCGCGGCAGCTGACGGGCCGGACGAGGCCGAGGCGATGCGCGAACGAATGCGCAAGGCCCTGCCCTTTCGCCGGGTCACCGTGACGGGTGCAGATGCGCTGAAGGAATGGGAGCGGCTTCGCGCTCTTGGCGAAGGTTGGCCCGTCGTGATCGGTGGCGACGAAGCGCTGGATCGCATTGCCGAGCAATTCAGTCTCGACGATTCTTCCGTTTTTCCTCAGCCGACTTCCGCACCCGCGCCACGCAGTCCGCAAGCGATTCTCTCCGCCGCCAGCGGGGTCAAGCTGCCCGGCGCGCTGGAGACATTATGGCGTGAGGAATATGGCGGCGATGCGGACGATGAGGCCATGCCCGCGATCGGCAAGTGGCCGGCACCGACTGCGGCACTCGACCCCGGTTTTACGATCGCACGCGACATCGTGACAGGGAAGCCGTTGGCACGGGTCCACATTCTGATCCTGCCGACCCGCGATTCCGCCGAAGTCCCGGCCTATTTGCGCTGGGGAGGGTGGAACGCATGCCCGATACCGGAAATTCATGTCGCGGTTCTGCGCGACTGGAACCGCCGCTATGGCGTCGAGCTCGTCGGCATCGACGGCGACACGATCAACCTGCGTGCGACCCGCCGCCCGGCGTCGCGGGACGAAGCGCTGGCGCTGGCGCGCGAGCAGTTCTTCTATTGCTCCGACATCGTTTATCAGGGCACCGACACGCTGGCCCCATTGGCGGCGGGGCTGATGGCGTCGGACTGGTGGTTCTTCTGGTGGGACTGAAGCCGGATCACGCCGCGTTCTGGTCGATCCCCAGTTCGCCGAGCTTGCGGTAGAGCGTCGAGCGGCCGATGCCGAGCCGGCGGGCGACTTCGGTCATGCGCCCGCGATAATGACCGATGGCGAGGCGGATGACGTCAGCCTCGATCTCTTCGAGCGCGCGCAGATTTCCGTCGGGCTTGAACAGGGTCACCCCGGCCCCCTGCGCTGCACCGCCATGCGATTGCGCGCCGCCCGCCGGGCGACCGCCCGCAAGCTGCGCGATCTGCGGGAAATCGGCGCGGGTCAGCGCGTCGCCGTCGCATAGCACTGCGGCGCGGAACAGCGCGTTCTGCAACTGGCGGACGTTGCCCGGCCAGTCATAGCCGCCGAGCAGCGCCAGCGCGTCGTCGGTAATTCCCCGCGGCCGCAGTCCCGGCTGCTCCGCGATCCGCGCGAGCAGATGGCGGGCGAGCGGCGCGACATCGCCGGCGCGGTCGCGCAGCGGCGGGATCGTCACCTGCACGACGTTGAGCCGGTAATAAAGGTCCTCGCGGAACCGGCCTTGCTCGACCTCGGTCAGCAGCGTCTTGTTGGTCGCGGCGATCACGCGGACATCGACCTGCGATGCGTGACGCGCGCCGATCGGCTGGACCTCGCCCGACTGGACGACGCGCAGCAGCTTGACCTGCGCCTCCAGCGGCATTTCGCCAATCTCGTCGAGGAAAATGGTGCCACCATCGGCTTCCTGGAATCGGCCGATCTTGCGTTCGAACGCGCCGGTGAAGGCGCCCTTTTCATGCCCGAACAGCTCGGATTCAACGAGGTTGGCGGGGATTGCGCCGCAATTGACGCGGACCACCGGCTTGGTGTGGCGTGGCGAGGCGGCGTGAATCGCCTCGGCCACCACTTCCTTGCCGACGCCGCTTTCGCCCTCGATCAGCACCGGCACCCGCGCGCGCGCCGCCTTGGCCGCAATCGCCAGCGCGGCGCGGAACTGCGGCGCGGAGCCGACGATCTCGTCGAACGCGAGGTGCGCCGACATTTTCTCGGTCAACGGGCGCAGTTCCCCCGAGACCTTCGCCCCCACCGCGCAATCGAGCGCGGCGAGCAGCCGTTCGGCGGCGAGCGGCTTCACCAGGAAATCGGTCGCCCCCGCGCGCATCGCGCTGACCGCCGCGGCGACCGATCCATTGGCGGTCAGCAACAGGATCGGCAGCATCGGGCGGTTGAGGCGCAATTCGGCGATCAGCGACGCCGCGTCGAAATCGGGTGCCCAATGGTCGAGGATGATCGCATCGAGCGCCATCCCGTCGGGTGTGCCCAATGTCGCGACCGCCGTTTCATGGTCGCTGGCAAAGATCGTGCGCCAGCCGCGCCGCGCGGCGATGGCCGCGATCAACCGGCGCTGGGCTGGTTCCTCGTCGATCAGCATCAACTGGCGCTGTCCGTTGCGCGTCATCTCAAATCCCCCAACCTGTCTCGGCTGTCCCTAATTCGGTCACCCTGCATAAGACGGTCGGGTAAAGACGGGCTTAAGCCTGACTAAAGCGCACAGGGGTTGAGGGGCGGGCAGCCGCTGTCTAAGACGGGCTCCAACGAAGCGTTAACAGGGGATGGACGCATGGCCCAGAGCGGCAACATGAAGGCACATGAAGCGACCTATGGCGGGTTCATGCGCCTGTTGAAGGTCGGCACGATCATCTCCGTGATCCTCGCCGCAATCGTCGTCTGGCTGATCGCCTGACGTGAAGATCGCGGTCCTCAAGGAGACCGCCGCCGGTGAGCGGCGGGTCTCCGCGACGCCGGAAACCGTCAAGAAATTCGTCTCGCTGGGTGCTGCTGTCGCAGTCGAACGCGGAGCGGGTGACACCGGTTTCCTGTCCGATGCCTCTTTCGAAGCTGCGGGCGCGAGCATCGGCTCGCGTGCCGACGTGCTGGCCGATGCCGACATCGTGCTGGGCGTGCAGGGCGCTGACCCGGCGACGCTTGCCGGGATCAAGCCGGGTGCCTGGCTGGTCGCGGGGCTCAACCCGTTCGGGGAGCGCGCGCGAGTCGATGCCTATGCCGCGCTCGGGATCGAAGCGCTGGCGATGGAGTTCATGCCGCGCATCACCCGTGCGCAGTCGATGGACATATTGTCGTCCCAGTCGAACCTGGCGGGATACAAGGCGGTGCTCGACGCCGCGTCGGAATATGGCCGCGTCTTTCCGATGATGATGACTGCGGCGGGCACGGTTTCCGCCGCCAAGGTCTTCGTCATGGGCGTCGGCGTCGCCGGGCTTCAGGCGATCGCCACCGCCCGCCGCCTCGGCGCACAGGTGTCGGCGACCGACGTGCGCTCGGCTACCAAGGAGCAGATCCAGTCGCTCGGTGCCAAGCCGATCTTCGTCGAGAATGTGGCAGGTATCGAGGGCGAAGGCTCGGGCGGCTACGCCACCGAGATGAGCGAAGAATACAAGGCCGCTCAGGCCGAGCTGGTGTCGTCGCACATCGCCAAGCAGGACATCGTCATCACCACCGCGCTGATCCCGGGCCGCCCCGCTCCGCGCCTGATCAGCGACGCACAGATCGCGTCGATGCGGCCGGGCAGCGTCATCGTCGACCTCGCGGTCGAAGCCGGCGGCAATGTCGAAGGCGCGGTCGCGGGTGAGGTCGTCGAGAAGCACGGCGTCAAGATCGTGGGACACCGCAATGTGTCCTCGCGCCTCGCATCCGACGCCTCGGCGCTGTTCGCGCGCAACCTCTACAACTTCCTCTCGGCCTTCTGGGACAAGGAAGCGGGCAAGCCGGTGCTGGACGAAGAGATCGGCGATGCGATCCGCCTGACGCAGGGCGGCAAGGTGGTGAACGCGAGGTTGCTGACATGAGCGCCGCGCTATTCGCTACGTTGCTTCTCTCTATATCGCCGTCGCAAGCCAGCAGTTCCGCCGCCGACGATCGAACCGACATGGCACGGCACTTCGCCGCACTTCGCCAAGCGGAGATCGGCATCTTGCAGTGCGGTCGCGGAAGTGATGCCCGGCGAAAGCAGTCTATCGAAGGCTTCAAGCCACGGATCGACGCGATTCGTGATCGCGTGCGTCAGGCATTCGGACCATCTGGAGCTGGCGTGATCCGGGCGAAGATGTCTGTCTCATGCGAAACTCGCCGCCGATATGAGAGTGAGTATGAGCAAGCTGTAGAGAATGCCGAGAAACGTGCGGCTCAGTTACCTGTCGCTACCGCACCATCCGAAATAGCGCCTACGAACCAGCCGACGGAGAAGTAACGATGGACTTCATCTCGATCCTGTCGATCTTCGTGCTGGCGTGTTTCGTCGGCTATTATGTCGTGTGGTCGGTGACCCCGGCGCTGCACACGCCGCTGATGGCGGTCACCAATGCGATTTCCAGCGTCATCATCGTCGGCGCGCTGATCGCGTCGGCCGCTGCCGGCAGCCCGACTGCCAAATGGCTGGGGCTGATCGCGGTGGCGCTGGCCAGCGTCAACATCTTCGGCGGGTTCGCCGTGACCGAGCGGATGCTCGCCATGTACAAGAAGAAGGGCTGAGCCGATGCATGAAGCTGCTCCGCTGAACCCCTGGGTCGCGCTCGCCTATCTGATCGCGGGCGTGTGTTTCATCGTCGCGCTGCGCGGCCTGTCCTCGCCCGCGACCAGCCGTCGCGGTAACCGCTTCGGCATGGCAGGCATGCTGATCGCTGTCGTGACGACGCTCGTCACGCATGAGATCGCGTCGCTGCCCGAGATCATCGGCGCGATCGCCATCGGCGGCGGGTTCGGCTGGATCGTCGCGCGGAAGATCAAGATGACCGACATGCCGCAGCTGGTGGCGGGCTTCCATTCGCTCGTCGGCCTTGCCGCGGTGCTGGTCGGCGTCGCCGCCTATCTCAACCCCGAAGCGTTCGGAATCGTCTTCCCCGAAGGATCGCCCAATGCGGGCCTGATCCTGCCGGTCAGCCGGATCGAGCTGGGCCTGGGCGTCGCAATCGGCGCAATCACCTTCTCCGGCTCGGTGATCGCCTTCCTCAAGCTCAACGGCAACATGGGCGGCGCGCCGATCATGCTGCCGGGGCGGCACGTCATCAACCTTGGCACGCTGGCCGCGATCCTTGGCCTGATCGCGTTCATGACGGCCGAGCTGCGCGCGCCCGACTGGGTGTTCTGGACCGTGCTCGTCCTGTCCTTCGTCATCGGTTTCCTGTTGATCATCCCGATCGGCGGGGCGGACATGCCGGTGGTGGTGTCGATGCTCAACAGCTATTCGGGCTGGGCAGCGGCGGCGATGGGCTTCACCCTCGGCAACACCGCGATGATCATCACCGGCGCATTGGTCGGCAGCTCGGGCGCGATCCTGAGCTACATCATGTGCAAGGCGATGAACCGCAGCTTCATCAGCGTGATCGCGGGCGGCTTTGGCGGCGACAGCGGCGGTGGCGCTGCGGCGGCCAAGACCGATCGCCCGTGGAAGCGCGGCAGCGCCGAGGACGCCGCGTTCCTGATGCAGCAGGCCGAACAGGTCATCATCGTCCCCGGATACGGCATGGCGGTGGCGCAGGCCCAGCACGCGCTGCGCGAAATGGGCGACAAGCTCAAGGAGCATGGCGTCCGCGTGAAATACGCGATTCACCCGGTCGCGGGGCGCATGCCCGGCCATATGAACGTGCTGCTCGCCGAAGCGAACGTGCCCTATGACGAGGTGTTCGAGCTCGAGGACATCAACAGCGAGTTCGCCCAGACCGACGTCGCCTTCATCATCGGCGCGAACGACGTGGTGAACCCGGCGGCGAAGACCGACAAGAGCTCGCCCATCTATGGCATGCCGGTATTCGACGTGAACAAGGCCAAGACGGTGTTGTTCATCAAGCGCAGCATGGGTGGCGTGGGCTATGCCGGCGTCGACAACGACGTGTTCTATCAGGACAACACGATGATGCTGCTCGCCGACGCCAAGAAGATGGTCGAGGAGATCGTCAAGTCGCTCGACTGATGTGCGCCCGCTCGCGCCGTGCGACCTAGTCGCTTGATATCATGGCGCAGGCGGGTCAGAATCTTCCCGCAATCAGGGGATCGGGCAATGCTGAGTGTCAGTCGGATCTTGGACGGCGCGTTCGGGCTGGTCCGGGAACGGTATTTGGCGGTCGCGATCTGGACGGCGGTGTATTTCGTCGGAAACATCGCGATAATGCTGTCGATCGGGTCGATGTTCGGTGTCGCCACCAATCCAGCTGCAGCCAGGGATCCCGGCGCGATGATCGGTGCGATGGTGCCGGTCTATCTGATCAGCTTCATCATGATGCTGGTCGGCCTGGTGCTCTACGCCGCCGCGATGCGCGCCGTGCTCCGGCCGGATGCGAACAGCGCCGGCTATTTGCGCCTCGGAATGGATGAGCTTCGGCTGCTGGGGCTGCTGATCCTGTTCTTCATCGTCGGCTTCGTGCTGGTGTTCGTCTTTTCCATACTGGCCGGCGTGATCGGGGTCAGTGCGGCTGCCGGGAGCCAGTCCAGCGGAGTGACGTTCGTGGCGCTTTCGCTCGTCCCGCTTGCAGTGTTCATCGTCATGCTGTTCCTGATCGTCCGCCTCTCGCTCGCCTTCCCGCTCACGCTGCATCGCGGAAGGGTCGTGATCGGCGAAGCGTGGCGCCTGAGCCGGGGGCGGTTCTGGACGCTGTTTGGAGCCGCGTTCGTCGTCACGCTGCTTGTCACCATCCTGAACATGGCCGTGTCGCTGGTGACGATGGGGGGCTATATGTTCGACATCATCGCTGCGGTCGGGAATCCCGATGCGGCCAGCCGCGTCGCCGAAGCGCAGACCCAGACCTTCGGCAAGTTCGGCCCGATGACGATCCTGTATTCGCTGGGCAGCGCAATCACGGGAGGACTCTGGGTGACGCTGGCGGGCGGAAGCATCGCCACCGCCGCCAAGCTGTTGCTGGACGACGAGATAGACGATGCCGAGAACGTTTTCGGCTAAGGCGCTTGCCATACTGCATCCGTTCTGGAGATAACAGTCGGCAGACCGGTTGAAATCGGAGCCGCCTTGTGCTGACGCGCCACCCCGCCACGCGATTACATCCGCATTGCAGCGCAAAGCGGAGGGATTGCGATGAGTGACGTCTTGCCGGTTGTCGACCTTGCCGCCGCTCGCGCCCTGATCGTTGCGCCGGCTCCGATGCAACAGCGGCATATCGACGCGCTCACGACGGGCGGCGCGCGGGTGCTGGGCGTGGTCGCTCCCGGCGAGCTCGACGAGGCGCTCGACACCCTGATTGCGGCGGAGCTGATCCTCATCGACGGCACCGGGCTTGCCCCCGAGCCTGCGGCAGCGAGCGCCGAGCGGATCGCCGACTGGGCGCGGGGCAGCGACAGTCGCATCGTCGCGCTGATCGACGCGGACGCGATCGACCTGGCGGCACCGGTGCTGATGGATGCGGGCGCGACATTGCTCTGCGACCCCGCCGCATCCGACTATGCCGCGGCACTGGCCCACGCCACCGCACCACCCGGCGCACGGCTGCACGATGCGACGCGCGAGCGGGAGGCCGAGCGGCTGCGGCTGCTCAACGAAGAGGTCGCGCGGCTCGCGGCCGTGTTGTCCGACTTCGCCGCCGATCCGGTACGGCGCGAGTTGCGCGAACGCGGCCATGGCTATCGCGCCGAGGCCAGCGCGGACCCCGATCCCGATCCGCGCACCGTCCGCGCCGCGATCCGGGCACGGCGGCTGCGCGATCAGTTTTTCACCCCCGAACTGTTCGCCGACCCCGCCTGGGACATGCTGCTCGACCTCTATGCCGCGCGGCTGGAACGCGGCCGGGTGTCGGTGTCGAGCCTGTGCATCGCCGCCTCCGTCCCGCCAACCACGGCGCTGCGCTGGATTGGGACGATGCACGACGCCGGGCTGTTTGAGCGCGAGGCCGATCCCGGCGACCGGCGGC
>JBHYGP010000603.1:0-8094 GCA_051858935.1 Sphingomonas sp. | reverse complement strand
GGTGGTGGTGCTGACCGGGCCGTCGGCGGCGGCGAAGGATGCGACGACGCTAACGACGGTGTCGCGCCGCCCCGCGCGGCGGGTGACGGTGCCGCCGGTGACGGCGATGCTGTTCACGCTGGCGGCGCGCGGCTGATGGTGACGCCCAAGCTGTCGCGCCGCGATGCGGTCAAGGCCGGGGCCGGACTGGCGCTGGCCGCCAGCCTGCCTGTATCGGCGGGGGAGGCACATGCCGCCGAGGCCAATCTACTCTGGTATGACTCGCCCGCCGATGAGTGGGTGCAGGCATTGCCGATCGGCAGCGGGCGGCTGGGCGCCATGATCTTTGGCGGGATCGCCAATGAGCGCATCCAGCTCAATGAGGACACGTTCTTCGCCGGGTCGCCCTATGACAGCAGCAATCCCAAGGCGCGTGAGGCGCTGCCGCGCGTGCGTGAGCTGGTGTGGGCGGGGAAGTACAAGGAAGCGCAGGAACTCGCCGACGAGACGCTGGTCGGGCGGCCCGCGCGGCAGATGTCGTATCAGCCGATCGGAGACCTGTTTCTGCTGTTTCAGGGGATCGAGAATGCGCGCGACTATCGCCGCACGCTCGATCTGGATGGCGCGCTGGCGACGACGCGGTTCAAGCTGCGCCGGGTGACGCATCTGCGCGAGGCCTTTGCCTCCGCCGTCGATCGCGTCATCGCGGTGCGGCTGTCGAGCGATGCTCCGGCGGGAGCGATAACGGTCAATATCGGGCTGTCGACGCCGCAGGGCGCCGAAATCCTGCTTGAGGGCGACGACACGTTGGTGATGCGCGGTATCGGTCCGGCGCAGCATGGCATCCCCGGCGGGATCCGCTTCGAAACGCGGGTGCAGGTGCGGCGCACGGGTGGCCGCCAGACCAATGGCCGCGATGGCATCCGCATCGAGGATGCGGAGGAGGTGGTGCTGATCATTGCCACTGCGACCAGCTATCGCCGGTTCGACGATATCGGGGGCGATCCGGCCGCCATTGCGCGCGCCGATATCGCGGCGGTGCAGGGCAAAAGTTGGGACGCGCTGCTTGCCGCGCATCAGGCGGATCACCGCGCGCTGTTCCGCCGCACCACGGTCGAGCTGGGCCGCACGCCCGCCGCCGACCTCCCGACCGACCAGCGAATCGCGCGGTCGGCCGAGCTGGACGACCCGGCGCTGGCCGCGCTCTATTACCAGTTCGGACGCTATCTGCTGATCGCCTCGTCGCGGCCGGGCAGCCAGCCGGCGAACCTGCAGGGCATCTGGAACGAGCGGACCGCGCCGCCATGGGAGTCCAAATGGACGCTCAATATCAATGCGGAGATGAACTATTGGCTCGCCGACAGCGGCAATCTGGGTGAGCTGGTTGAGCCGTTGCTGCGCATGACGAAGGAACTGGCGATCACCGGCCAGCGCACCGCGCGCAACGATTGGGGCGCGCGGGGCTGGGTCGTCTATCACAATACCGATTTGTGGCGTCAGGCGACGGTCAACTCCTCCGCCTTTTACGGCATGTGGCCGATGGGCGTGGCGTGGCTGCTCAACACCTTGTGGGATCATTGGGACTATAGCCGCGACCGCGCGTTCCTGGCCGAACTCTATCCGCTGATGGCGTCGGCGTGTCTGTTCTACCTCGACACGCTGGTGCCGCATCCGCGCACGGGCGAGCTGGTGATGAACCCGTCCAACTCGCCGGAAAATTCGCACCGGCCGGGCGCTTCGATCTGTGCCGGGCCGGCGATGGACAGCCAGTTGCTGCGCGACCTGTTCGACAATCTGGTCGCGGCGTCGCAGTTGCTGGGCCGCGACGCCGAATTGCGGCGCGATGTGGCGGCGCTGCGCGCGAAACTGCCCCCCGACCGGATCGGCAAGGCCGGGCAGTTGCAGGAATGGTTCGACGACTGGGATATGGATGCGCCCGAGATCGACCACCGCCATGTCAGCCATCTCTATGCGCTGTATCCCGGGCAGCAGATCACGCTCCAGCGGACCCCGGAGCTGGCGGCGGCGGCGCGACGGTCGCTGGAAATCCGTGGTGACGAGGCGACCGGATGGGGCATCGGGTGGCGGATCAACCTGTGGGCGCGGCTCGAACAGCGCGAGCGGGCGTACAAGGTGCTGCAGATGCTGCTCCAGCCCAGCCGCACCTATCCCAACATGTTCGACGCGCATCCGCCGTTCCAGATCGACGGCAATCTGGGCGGGGCGGCGGGGATCGGCCAGATGCTGATGCAGAGCCATTCGGACACGATCCACCTGCTCCCCGCACTACCGCGCGCCTGGCCCACCGGACGCGTCAGCGGGCTGCGCGCGCGCGGCAATATCGGGGTCGATCTGGCGTGGCGCGCGGGACAGCTGGAGGAGGCGGTGCTGACCGCCGGAGCGGACGCACAAGTGGCCGTTCGCCTCGGCGCGCAGACGGTCGATGCGCGGCTCCGCCAAGGCGACAGGCTGAAGGTGACGCAGGTCGCATCGGGCCTGAGGCTGACGCGCGTTCCCGGGTGAGCGCGGGATCCTCGCGCCGGGTCACGAATTCGGGTGGTGCCGGTTGCAGGAATCGAACCCGCGACCTTCGGTTTACAAAACCGCTGCTCTACCAGCTGAGCTAAACCGGCGCGGCGGGTGGCTGCCCGCATCTGGATCGTGTCCCTTTGCGTCAAGCGACGCCGAACGTCCAGCCCTCCGATCGTGCAATTTGCGGGGTCATTGCCGCCGGTTGCCACGACGCCGCATCGTCCGCCGCGCGCCGCAGCCAGGCTGCGGTCAGCAGCGCATCGGTGGCATGGTCGGTATAGCGGTCGAGCGGTGCGTGCGGTTGCGAGCCCAGCGCCGCCAGTGCGCTATCCAGCGTTGCGCCGTCGCGAATTTTCGAGCGGCCCTTGCGCGCCCCCGCAGCTCTCGCCGCGATGGCGGTGTAGATCTCGACCACGCACGCGCCGCGCGTCGGGGCCGGGTCGAATGGCCAGATCGGCACCCGCCCGTCCAGCCGGTGGAGCAGGCGCATGCCGGCAAAGCTTGCCTTTGCCACTTGTGCCGCACCGATTGCGTCGAACACGGTCGAGGGTTTGGTGCTGCCGTCATGCGCGACTTCGCATGTGCGCCAGTGGAGGAAATCTGCCTTCGCCCCATCCTGTGCGCCGAGATAGAAATGGGTGCCGCGCCGCGCATCGACGAATTCCGCGGCACCCAGATCAGGGTCAGTGCTGGCGGCATCGACATGCGCCCACAGCGCGCGGGCATCGTCGCCTTGGGTCTCGCCGGGAAGATGCGCGCCGCGCGCCACGAACGGCGCGGAAAAGCTGAAGTCGAACCCGATCAGCGTTGGTGAGCCCGCTTGGGCCAGCACCCAGTCCAGCACTTCGGCGCGCGCCCAGCCGCGCGCGGGCGGTGCGATCAGTCGCGGTGCCGGGTCGCCTGCGTCGCACAGCGCGACGGCGATACCGGGATGACGGGCGCCTTTTGCCCCCGACCAGTCGATCGCTGCGAATCGCGTGAAATGATGACGGTCCGACAAAGCGGGCTCAGCCCGGCGTCTCGATCCCTGCGAGCACGGCCAGGCGAATCGCCTCGGCAAAGCTCGATACGTCGAGCTTGAGCATGATCCGCGCGCGATGCGATTCAACGGTGCGTACACTCAGCCCCAGTTTCTCGGCCACTTCGCGGTTGGTCAGCCCGTCGACGAGCAGCGCCAGGATCTCGACCTCGCGTTCGCTCAGTGCCTCCAGCCGCTCGCGATCGCGATCCGACCGGTTTTCCTCGGCCAGATTGCGCTCGAGCAATTCGAACGCGATCTTCAGCGGGCCGAGCAGCTTTTCGAGCGTGAAGGGCTTTTCGATGAAATCGATCGCCCCGCGCTTCAGCGATTCGACCGCCGAGGTGATTTGCCCCTGTCCCGACACGATGATCGCGGGAAAGCGGTTATGGTCCAGCGCACGCAGCGCCTCATTCCCCGAAAGCCCCGGCATGTTGAGGTCGAGCAGCACGACGCCCGGCGCGGCACCGTCCTGCGCTGCAGTCAGAAAGCTCTCGGCCGACTCCCATGCGCTTACCGAAACGCCGGGCAGCGTCGCCACCAGGCTCGAAATCACATCGCGGGCAAGGTCATCGTCATCGACGACATGAACGGTTCTTGGCATCTCTATTCGCTACCCTCGAACGGAACGCGACTGATAACCACTATAAGCTGTAAGTCCACCCGCTTCGTGTTGTTACTACTTACGTAGTGTCGTTTTCGGAACTTGATTCGATCGTCTTCAGAAGCGCTTGCGCAAGGATGATGCGTTTCTGCGGGGTCGCGTCGAGCATCGCGCGTTCGGTCTCGCGCGCTGCGTCGCCGGTCGCCGTATCGCCGAAATGCCCGGCCGTGCCGGCGAGCTTGTGGATGTCGGACAGCAAGGCCGCGATCTTCTGGGCATCGTCCGCTGCAGCCAGGTCGAAGCCGCGTAGCGCGTCGGCGAGCGCGGCGCGGCGCTCGACATAACGGGCGACCAGCGCGGGGGGCAGCGGTTCGGCGGGGGGCGCGGTTGTCGGCACCTGTGCGGATCGCACCTGTCCGGGATGCCGCCGCGCCCAGGTCGCGATCGCGCTCTCCAGCGCTTCCCGGCGGACCGGCTTGGCCAGATGCGCCTGCATCCCGGCCGCGAAACAGGCGTCGATATCGTTCTGATAGACATTGGCCGACAGCGCCACGATCGGCAGCGTGTCGGCCCCAAAGCCCATGCTGCGCAACCGCTGCGTCGCCCCGATCCCGTCGAGCACGGGCATCTGGATATCCATCAGGATCAGGTCATAGGGCGTGCCCGCCTGCGCCGCGGCCTCGGCGCGGATCACCGCTTCCGATCCGTTGCTCGCGACATCGAGCGCCAGGCCCAGCCGGGCGGCGGTGGCGCGGATCAGCGCCTGGTTGATCTCATTGTCCTCGGCCAGCAGCACGCGGATCGCAACGGGCGGGGGCGCATCGGCCGCTGGTTTCTCCGCAGTGTCGGCAGTCGGGTCCGTGGCATCGTCGATTGAGGCTGGGATGCAGGGCAGGCTGAAATGAAAGCTGCTGCCCTCGCCCAGTCGGCTGTTGACCTTCAGGCTGCCTCCCATCAGGCGAACCAGCGAGCTGGAGATGGTGAGCCCCAGCCCGGTCCCGCCCGAGCGCGCGACCGGCTCTAGCTGCACGAACGATTGGAAGATGTCGGCCAGCCGGTCGGGTGGAATGCCAGGCCCCGAATCGACGACTGCAAAGCGCATCAGATCACCGGCCCGGCTGACCTCCAGCCGCACGAACCCCTGTTCGGTAAACTTCACCGCGTTGCCGAGCAGGTTGAGCAGCACCTGCCGCAACCGTAACTTGTCGCCGCGAACTACGGGGGGCAACATGGGATCGACCTGCACCTCCAGAAACACCTGCCGCCGGCGGACGCTGGGCATCAGCATGCGGATCGCCGACCCGGCCAAATCCTCGATCGCCACCGGCTCGTCGGACAGCTCCATATGCCCCGCCTCGATCTTCGACAGGTCGAGCACATCGTTGAGCAGCGACATCATGTTGGTGCCGGATTCGACGATGATCTGGGCATAGTTGCGCTGCTCGGCGGCCAATCTTGATTCGAGCAGCAGTTCGGCGAACCCGATCACGCCATTCATCGGGGTGCGGATTTCATGGCTGAGATTGGCGAGGAACGACCCGCGCAGCTGCGCCTCGCGCTGCGCCGCATCGCGGGCTTTCAGCAATTGATCGCGCACCCGCGTGTCACTGGTGACGTCCTGCATCACGCCGAACAACGCACGCGGCTTCCCATCCGGGTCGGCCTCGGCGCGACCGATATAGGACAGATGGCGGGTCTCGCCGTCATCGTCGCGGCGGATGCGCACGCGCAGCGCGAACGGTGCCTGATCGCGCACCGACGCGAGCAGCGCCTGCCAGGTCTGGTCCCGGTCATCCGGGTGGAGGTAGTCGAGCGCTTCGTCGCGGGTGATGCGCCGGTCGGGGTCGCGTCCGTGGATGCGATATACTTCTTCGGACCAGAACAGCGTCCCGGCGGAAATATCATACCGCCAGTGCCCGACATGGGTCGTCGCCTCGGTCATCAGCAACAGGCGGTTGGCTTCGGACAATTCGGCCGTCGCGCGCGTCACCTCGCGCGTCACCACCGCCTCGCGTCGCGCCACCACGGCGAGCACCGCGGCAAGCGCAAGGTTGATCGTCAGCCCGGTGAGCAGGACCAACAGCGGCTCGACGCTGCGGACCCGCTTCTCGAACGCGGCGGTGCTGCGCCACTCCAGCGCCCAGACGCGCCCGGCCACCCTGAACTGGCGCGTCGTGACGAACTGGGGCACATGCCCGTCCGCGGCGCTGCCCACATTGGTGTCGAACACTGTTTTCCAGCGATCATTTTCATCGAGCGCGCGGATCTGCAGCTCGAAATCCTGCCCCTGTTCCGGGGTCAGACCGGTGAAGAAGCGCTCGGCAGTGAAGGGATGATAGACCCAGCCGAGCAGCGCGTCGCGCCGTTCGGCGACTGTCGCCGGCGGCGAGCTAGACCGATAGACCGGACGCATCATCGTAAAGCCGTAGCCCGGTCCGCGATACTGGACGAAATCCAGCGGGCGGGTGACCACCGCGACCCCGGTGTCGCGCGCCTGATCGGCGGCGTCGCGTCGTTTGGGGTCGAAGGTGATGTCCATGCCCAGAACCGCGCGGTTCTTTTCCAGCGGGTAGATATAGGCGGCGACATAATGGTCGCCTGTGGCCGGCGCGCGCTGAATCTGGTCGATCGGCAAGCCGTTGCGTCGCGATTCGGCACGAAACGCGGCTACTCCGCTGCGCGGAACCCGGCGGATGAACCCTATGTCGCGAATGCCGGGATAGGCGCGCTCGATATCGATCACCTTGGCATAGGCGACCCATTCCGGCCAAGTAACCCGCTCACCCGCGGTGAACAGCGCCGACGCAGCATCCAGGCTTTGCGCCGCGCGATCCAGCCGGCCGCGCAGTGCCTGTTCGCTCTCCGTGGTCAGCACCGTGAAGCTCGCCTGGCTGCTTTCATGGACCCGCCCGCGCGCATTGATCCACGCGAACATGGTCAGCGCCAGCCCAAGCCCGCATCCCAGCGCGATATAGCCGAACAGCCCGCGAATGGCCGCGCCGCGCCACAGCGCCCGGAACCGCCGCCGCTCTCCGATCATCGCAAAGGGCGCGACGGTCAGGATGCCCAGAATGTCGCCCAGTGCCCAGGTTACCATGCTTCCCGGCACCCGGCTTACCGCAAAGTCGCGCAGCGCCATCAGCGCCAAATGCCCGATCGACGCCGAGACAAGAGCCGGGACCAGGATTCCCAGTGCCATCGCGCCGAGGACGTCGCGGATACGGGTCAGCTCGATATGATCGCCGAACCGCCGACGCAGCAGCACATCGGCGATCAGCACCTGAAGCGTTGCGCCGGCCGCGGTCCACACGGCCAGGCCCGCCGCGCGCAGCATCCCCGAACCCAGCGACATGCCAAGGATCGTGTTGAGCATCAGCGACGCGAGGAACACCGCCGGCAACAGCCAGCGGCCATAGAGCAGCACGCCCGCGACCGCGACGCCGGACGGCAGCCACAGCATCGTCACATTGGCCGGGGGGATCGCCAGCTGTCTCGCGACCCACCCGCTGGCGATAAACAGCAGGATCAGGATCAGCCCCAGCCGCAACCGCGCGGGGATCGACAGGGGCGCTGCGCCGGGCGCGCCAGGCCGCATGCCGGGATCGGCAAGACGGGCGGCAGGGGCGACGTTTGCGGGCTCCACAGGCGATCTATAGCAAGCCGCGCGCGCCATGCATCCATGCATTGCGTGCGGTCGTGAGAACCCGATGAAGCTGTGGAAGAACTTGGTCGGGGCGACAGGATTCGAACCTGCGACCCCCACACCCCCAGTGTGATGCGCTACCAGGCTGCGCTACGCCCCGACCGAAGGCAGGCCCTCTAGGCGCGTGGCGGCGGGGATGCAAGGGGGTTCGGCCACGCTCTATTCTGGCTGCAACAGAGCGGCACCGGCCCGCGCTCCCACCCGGCCACCCAACGACAGTGTATTCTTTGGGCGGCCAGGTGGGGGAGCGGGCCGGTG
>JBHYGP010000602.1:0-8096 GCA_051858935.1 Sphingomonas sp. | reverse complement strand
CGAACTGGCCGGTATTTTCGGCATTGATGCGGAAATAGGTGCTGAGCTCCATCGGGCAGCGCACGCCCTCCGGGATGTAGACGAAGGTGCCGTCGCTGAAGACCGCGCAGTTGAGGGCGGCGAAGTAGTTGTCGTGCATCGGCACGACCTTGCCCAGCCACTTCTTCACCAGATCGGGATATTCGCGGATCGCCTCGCTGATCGAGCGGAAGATGACGCCGGCGGCCTCGAGCTCCTTGCGGAAGGTGGTGGCGACGCTGACGCTGTCGAACACGGCGTCCACCGCGACCCTGCGCGCGCCCTCGACCCCGGCGAGCACCTTCTGCTCCTCAATCGGGATTCCGAGCTTTTCATAGACGCGCAGGATTTCGGGATCGACCTCGTCGAGGCTGCCGAGCTTGGGCTTCGCCTTGGGCTCGGCGTAATAGTACGCGTCCTGATAGTCGATCGGGTCGATGTCGAGCTTGGCCCAGTCGGGCGCGGTCATCGTCAGCCAGTGGCGATAGGCTTTCAGCCGCCAGTCGAGCATCCATTCGGGCTCGTTCTTCTTGGCCGAGATAAAGCGGACGGTGTCCTCGCTCAGCCCCTTGGGCGCGAAGTCCTGCTCGATGTCGGAGGAGAAGCCCCACTCGTATTTCTTGTTGGCGGCGGCGATCGCCTCTGCGTTCTTCGTGGCCATTATCCGGGTACCGACTGGGAGGAGAGTGAGGCGAGGGTGACGCCCGCGAGTGCGCCGCGGACCGAGGCGTTGACGCTGGTCCAGTGCGGCTTCACGCGGCAGGTGGCGTCGATCACGCAGTCATGCTTGCTGCTGTCGACACAGGCTGTGAGTGCGATCGGCCCCTCGATCGCCTCGACGATATCGGCGAGGCTGATCGCGGCGGGCGGGCGGGCGAGGCGGAAGCCGCCGCCGGTGCCGCGCGTGCTTTCGATGAGGCCGGCCGAGGACAGGCGGCTGACCAGTTTCTGCACCGTGGGAAGTGGCAGCCCGGTCTCGTCCGCGAGCAGCGTCGCGTTCAGCCGACCGCTGACGCCGCAATGGCGCGCGGCGGCGGAGAGCATGACGACGGCATAGTCGGTCTGGGCGGAAAGCCGCATGGGGTCCTTCGTTGCGAACAATTCTTAAATCGGAATGATTCCTTCCGATTGGGCAGATGGGCTTGGGGGTCGCCTTCGTCAACCCATGCATTTATGGGGCGGGCATGCTCTACGACCTGCTGAAGCCACTGATCTTCACCCTCGATGCCGAGCGCGCGCATCGGCTCGCGATCCGGGCCAGCGCGCTGTCGCCCGGCGGCGCGATCCCGCGCGTGCGGCCGGTGACCATCGGTGGCTTGGAGTTTCCCAATCCGGTCGGGCTTGCGGCGGGTCTCGACAAGGATGGTGAGGCGATCGACGGGCTGATGGGGCTGGGGTTCGGCAGCGTCGAGATTGGGTCGCTGACGTTGCGACCGCAGGCGGGCAATCCCAAGCCGCGGCTGTTCCGGCTGGTCGAGGATCGCGCGGTGGTGAACCGCATGGGGTTCAACAATGGCGGGATCGATGCGGCGCTGGAGCGGGTCAAGCGGGCGAAGCGTCCGGGTGTGCTCGGCATCAATGTCGGGGCGAACAAGGATAGCGACGACCGGGTCGCGGACTATGCGCTGGGGGTGGCGAAGGTTGCGCCGCATGCGGATTATGTGACGATCAATATCAGCTCGCCCAACACGCCGGGGCTGCGCGACCTGCAGTCGCGACCGGCGCTGGACGAGCTGCTGAACGCGGCGAGCGCGGCGCGGCTGGTGGAGGGGCGGCGCATTCCCCTGTTCCTCAAGGTTGCGCCCGATCTCGACCGCGCGGGGATGGAGGGGGTGGTCGCCGCCGCCGCCAATGCGTCGGTCGATGCGCTGATCGTGGGGAACACGACCACCTCGCGGCCCGATATGTTGCGTTCGCCGCTGGCGAAGGAGGCGGGCGGGCTGTCGGGGCGGCCCCTTGCTGCGCTGGCCCGTGAGAAGCTGGCGCTGGCGCTGGAGATTGCGGATGGCGCGCTGCCGGTGATCGCGGTGGGCGGGATTGATTCGCCCGAGGAGGCGCTGGCGCGGCTCGATGCCGGGGCGGCGATGGTGCAGGTCTATTCGGCTTTGGTGTTCGAAGGGCCGGGGCTGGTGCGGCGCATCCTGCAGCGCCTCTGACGTAGCGGCATTGCGATTGCCAGCGGTGTCGTTAGGGTTCGCGCATGATCGAGCGCGGGCACGAACTCGCGCCGCAGGAGTTAGGGACAGGATGCGCAAGCTCGAAAAATTCGACAATCTGGTTTCGATGTTCTTCACGCGCGCCCGGGAACTGGGCGATGCGCCGTTCCTTTGGGCCAAGTCGGGCGGCAAATGGCACGCGACTAGTTGGGCGGAATCCGCGCGCAAGGTCGCGAGCCTCGCCGCCGCGCTCAAGACACTCGGGCTGAAACCCGGCGACCGCGTGATGCTGGTCAGCGAGAACCGACCCGAATGGTGCCTGAGCGATCTGGCGATCATGGCGGCGGGCGGGGTGACCGTGCCGACCTACACAACGAATACCGAGCGCGATCACCAGCATATCATCGACAATTCGGGCGCGACGATGACGATCGTGTCCGACGGCAAGCTGGCCAAGACCCTGCTCCCCGCGATCCTGCATACTGCGGGCAGTGTCGGACATGTCGTGATCGGGATAGAGGAGATGAAGCTCAGCCAGCCCGGCGCGATCGACTTCCACGACTGGAATGCGCTGATCGCCGCCAACCCGGCCGATGTCGGCGAAGCGGAGCAGGCGGCGGCGCGGATGAAGCGCGAGGATCTCGCCTGCATCATCTACACCAGCGGCACCGGCGGTAGCCCGCGCGGCGTGATGCAGCATCACGGCGCGATCCTCTGCAATGTCGAGGGCTGCTGCACCGTCATCAGCGAGGATTTCGGGTGGGACGACGAGATATTCCTCTCGTTCCTCCCGCTGAGCCATGCTTATGAGCATACCGGCGGACAGCATTTCCCGATCGGGCTGGGCGCGCAGATCTATTATTCCGAAGGGCTCGATAAGCTCGCCTCCAATATCGAGGAGGTCCGCCCGACGCTGATGGTCGTCGTGCCGCGCCTGTTCGAAGTGCTCCGCACGCGCATTTCCAAGCAGGTCGAGAAGCAGGGCAAGTTTGCCAATTACCTGCTCGACCGCGCGGTTTCGATCGGCGGCAAGAAGGCGGCGGGCAAGAGTTCGGTGCTCGACCTGCCGATGAGTCTGTTCCTGAGCCGGACGTTGAAGCCCAAATTGTCGAAGAAGTTCGGCGGACGGATCAAGGCGATGGTGTCGGGCGGCGCGCCGCTCAACCCCGAAGTCGGGGTGTTCTTCGAGAGCCTCGGCATCACCTTCCTCCAAGGCTATGGCCAGACCGAGGCGGCGCCGGTCATCAGCTGCAACCGGCCGAGCGCAGGCCTGAAGCACGACACGGTCGGCCCGCCGCTGGAGAATGTCGAGGTCAGGATCGCCGAGGATGGCGAGATCCTGGTGCGCGGCGAGCTGGTGATGCACGGATACTGGCGCAACGAGGCGGAAACCGCCCGGGTGCTCAAGGACGGGTGGTTGCATACCGGCGACATCGGCCTGATCGACGAGAAGGGCCGGATCAAGATTACCGACCGCAAGAAGGACATCATCGTCAACGACAAGGGCGACAATGTCGCTCCGCAAAAGGTGGAGGGCATGCTGACGCTGCAGCCCGAGATCATGCAGGCGATGATCGCGGGTGACCGCAAGCCCTATATGACCGCGGTATTGGTGCCGGATCCCGAATGGACGCAGGAATGGTGCGCGAAGACGGGGGCGAAATGCGACCTCAAGGCGCTGCGCGAGGACCCGGACTATCGCGCGGCGATCAGCGCTGCGGTCGATCGGGTGAACAAGGATCTGTCGGTGATCGAGCGGGTGCGCCGCTTCATCCTGGCCGACGAGCCGTTCACGATCGAGAACCAGCAGCTGACGCCGAGCCTCAAGATCCGCCGCCATATCCTGAAAGAGGTTTATGGCGAGCGGCTGGCCGGGTTGTACAAGGGGTAGCGCTTGCGTCACCCCGAGCTTGACCCGGGGCCCAGCTGCCTTGAACGCCTGAAGAAGCTGGGCCCCGGGTCAAGCCCGGGGTGACGATAGGGAGCGCCTAGCGACCTGCCACCACCGGCGCAGCTGGCTTGGCCGCCTCTGGCAACACCACCATCGCCCAGTCCTTGTCCCGCGCCAGATATTTGACCGCGAGCGCCTGAAGCTCCTCCGGCCCGGTGCGGCCATAGTCGATGCCCAGGGTGTTGACGGCGGCGAGGCGCCGTGGATCATAGGTCCCGCCTTCGGTCTGCTGCATCCAAAACGGATTGCCGCTCGACCGGCGTGAAATGAGCTGTGCGGTCGGCACCAAGGCGCGGCGCAGTTCATCCAGCTCGATCGGCTTGGCGATCAGGTCGGCCGCGATCTCGCGCGCGACGCTGAGGAACAGGTCGGTCTTGTCGGGCGGGAGCAGGGTCAAGGCGATCACCCGACCGCCGCCGGGCTGACCGACCGGCCATTGGCTGATGACGGTGGGCGAATAGCTGACGCCCTCTGCCGAGCGGATGCGGTCGAGGATGCGGTCGCGCATCACTGCGGCGAGGATCTCGAGCTTGCGGCCTTCGGAGATGTTGACCGCGCCGCCGCCTGCCTGCCACGCGATGACCGCCGCGGCCTGATCGGGCTCGCCGGTGTGGCGCAGCACCACAGGCGTTTCGACATGCGCCGGGAAGCGCACCGCCGCCGACACGATCGCAGAAGCGCGGCGCGGCTTTATCGCGCCGAAGGTCTGGCGGACCGCTTCGATCGCCTTGTCGACGTCGATGTCGCCGAACACCTGCACCTCGATCGGCCCGCTGGCGAGCAGCGGCTCCCAGAAGGCGCGGAAGTCCTTGGCGTTGAGCTTTTCGATCTCTGCCAGTTCGGGGGTCCCCCAGCGCGGATCACCGGCATGAAGCAGCTTTTCGAGGCTGTTGCCGATCACTGCATCGGGCGACGCACGCCGCGCGGCATAGCTGGTGATGGCAACCGCGCGCGCACGCGCCACCGGCTTGGGGTCCCACCCCGGTACCTCCAGCTTGGTGGCGATCAGGCGAAGCTGATCGGTCAGGTCGGCGGGTGACGTCTGGCCCGCGATGACGAAGGCATCATCGCCGACACCGAACTGCATCGAGATGCGTCGGTCGCCGGTGATCTGGTCGATTTCCTCCTGACCCAATTTGCCGATCCCGCCCTCCAGCAACGCCAGGTTCGCGGCCCAGGCCGGAGTCTGGCGGTTGGACGGCAGCGCCTGCATCCCCCGTCCGAAGCGGACCGAGACATAGATGCGGCCGACTTCGCCGGGATTCTGGAAGAACAGGCCGGTGACCCCGTTGGAATAACGAACCTGCTCGATCTTCGGATCGGGCACGGCGACCGATCGCATCGCGACCTTGCCCGGCGCGCCGAGTTTGGGGAGCGAGGCGAAGCTGACGTTGCGCAGCGCCGCGCGCGCGCCGACAAGGCCCGACACATCGGCCTCAAGCGCGGCGGCGAGCTTGGTCTGGATGTTCGCGTCGGGGGTGCGGGTGGTGATCAGCGCGCGGGTGGCGACGCCCTGAAGCACGCGACGGGTCGATGCCAGCACGCGTTCGGGGGTGAACATCTTTTGGTCGAGTGCGCCCTGAAAGATGCCGAGGCTTGCCTGTTCGCTCGTCGTCACCTCGTTGATGTCGATCGCGGCGATGAGGGTGTCGGCGCGCTGCGACCCGGCGGTGACCCGCGCCGTGTCGATCGAATTGCGCATTTCGGACGCGATCTCGTTCAGCTCGCGGTCGATCTCGGCCTGGGTCGGGGCGGTGGCGAGCGCATCGGCGATCACGCCGCGCACTTCCTTGAGCGCGGTCTCCCAATCCTCACCCACCGGCAGCACCTGGATCGAGGTGATGTTTGCCGAACGCACCGCGTCCGACAGGTCGGCCCCCGCCCCGATATAGCTCGACCCCGACCGCGCACGCCGTTCGAGCCGGCGGTTGATGATCCGCACCGCGATGAAATCGACGTACCGTTCCTGATTGAACTTCACCGTGTCCTCGAACACCGTCCACGGGCGCAGCACCGCGAGCGCGACGATAGGCGGGAGGGTCGGTTCGACCAGAGCGGCGCTCTTGGGATGGTCGTCACTCGGCTTGCCGAAATCGGGATTGACGGGGTTGGGACCAACGCCCTTCCAGCCTGCGAAATGCTTGACGATCTGCGCCTCGAACAGCGCGGGGTCGAGATCGCCGACGATCACCAGGGTGGTGCGTTCGGGGCGGTACCAGCGCTGGTGGAACGCGCGGACCGACTCGGCGGTCGCGCCGGTCAGCGTCTCGACCGTGCCGATCACGGGACGATCGGCGAAGCGCTGTCCGGCGAAGAACAGGCGACGGCGCAGATCGTCCAGCCGCTCCCCCGGCCCAAGTGCCTCGCGCTGTTCGGCGAGCACCACGGGGCGCTCCAGCGTCAGCATCTGGGGGGTGATGTTGGGCGCCGCCATCATGTCAGCGAGGATCATCAGCGACTGGTCGAGGCTCGCCTCGGTCGCGTTGGGCAGGTCGAGCTTGTAGGTGGTCGAGACCGGGGTGGTGCTGGCGTTGCTGTCCGATCCGAAGGTGACGCCGAGCCGCTGCCACACGCGCTTCGATTCGCCGTCCGGCACCTTGGACGAGCCGCGGAACGAGAGATGTTCGAGCAGATGGGCGAAGCCCTTCTCGCTTTCCTGCTCCATCAGCGATCCGACCGCCATGTGCAGCCGCACCGACACCTGTCCGGGCGGCACCCCATTCTTGCGCACCGCGTAGCGCAGCCCGTTGGGCAGGGTCCCGAAGCGCCATTCGGGGTCATGCTCGATATCGCTGCCCTTGTAGAGCCACGGCGTCTTGTCGACTGCGACCGGGGTGGGCGCGGACTGAGGTGCCGGGGCGCTGGACTGGCCGAGCGCGGGCAGCGCGGCTGCGATGAGGAACAGGGGAAGGGCGAGCGGCCGTAGGCGCGAAAACAATGCCATCGCGGCGCAGTCTAGCTGGGATGAAGCGCCCTTGCCAGCGGGTCCCGCAACGGCCCGTCGCGCGCGGCTTTGGCGTGGGTTCGGCCATGTTTTCGCCCCGGTGCCGGCCTAGCCCCGGAATCGAAGCCGCGTCCGTCAGGCAGAGCGCGGCCAGTGCAACGGGGCGTAGGGTGTACCAGCGGTCGATCGGTCGGAGCGAGGGAGAGCCGTTGGCGGCGGCGTATGACGCGCCGCGCCCGACGGCGAATCCGGGACGCGGCTGGCTGCGCCACCTGGCTGACAAGATGATCGCCGCCTGTTCGCTCGTCCCGGTCGCTCCGGTGCTCGATGTGCGGGCATTTTGCTGGACGCGGGGGTTACGTGAGGAGTGGCGGGCGATCCGCGATGAGGCGCTCGCCAATATGTCGCCGCGCGATCAGGTAGAGGCACCGTTCGTCCTGTGGCACCGGGGTGCCCGCGTCGATGCCAATATCGCGCGATGCCCGGCTACGGCTGCTGCTGTGCGCACGATCCCGGGCCTGCACAGTGCGAGCTTTGCGGTCCTGCCGCCCGGTGCGCATGTGCCCGCGCATCGCGGCGCGACCCGGGGGCTGGTGACCTGTCATCTCGGCCTGATCGTTCCGCGCGACGGCGACGCGCGGATGCGGGTTGGCGACCGGATGGTGCGCTGGGCCGAGGGTGAGACATTGGTGTTCGACGACACCTATGACCATGAGGCGTGGAACGAAACCGGCGGTACGCGCGTGGTGCTGCGCGTTCGGGTGCGGCGACCGTTGCGCCAGCCGGGGCGATGGATCGCCGACACGCTGTTGCGGCTCCGCTCGACGCTTCATCGCTGAAGCGCCGAGCGGCTTGCTCCTTCAAAACTTCGCGCGCACCCCGATCGAGAAGCGGCGTTCGGACAGGGCATAGCTGTTGAGTGCGATCGGCCCGGCGGCGCTATATTCGCTCGTCGCGGATTCGTCGGGGATCAGATTCTGCGCCTGGAGCGAGAGCGCGATGCCCTTGGCCAGATCAATCCCGATCT
>JBHYGP010000601.1:2780-8140 GCA_051858935.1 Sphingomonas sp. | reverse complement strand
CCGAGCCAGCCGGTGACGTCGACCGCTTCGCCGATCGCGTAGAGGCCGGGGACGGCGCGGGCCTCCATCGTTTGCGACGAGAGGTCGGCGGTGCTGATGCCGCCGATGGTGACCTCGGCCTTGGCATAGCCTTCGGTGCCGTTGGGGTGGAAGGTCCACGCGGACAGGCGGCGTTCGGCTTGCGCGAGGCGCTTGTCGGCGGCGTTATGGAGTTCGCCGTCGAGCGCCAACTGGTCGGCGAGCGTGTCGGCGAGGCGGTTGGGGAGGGCATCGCCGAGCAGCTTGCGCAGCGTGGTGCGCGGGGCGGCGCGTTTGGCCTCGGTCAACCAGCCGGGCGCGCGGTCGGGGAGGAAGTCGATTTCAACCGGCTGGCCGTGGCGCCAATAGGAGCTGATCTGGAGGATTGCGGGGCCGGACAGGCCGCGATGGGTGAAGAGGGCGGCTTCGCGGAAGCTGGTCTTTCCGGCGCGGGCGGCGACCGGGGCGGCGACGCCAGAGAGTTCGCGGAACAGGATTTCGTCGCCGCCGAGGGTGAGCGGGACGAGCGCGGGGCGGGGCTCGACGACCTTGAGGCCGAACTTGCGGGCGAGGCTATAAGCGAAGTCGGTCGCGCCCATCTTGGGGATGGAAGGGCCGCCGGTGGCGATGACGAGTGCTGGGGCGGTGGCGGTGCGCTCGCCGATGGTAACGCTGTAGGTTCCGTCGGCGTGGGTGACGTCGCTGACCGGCCGACCGAGCACGATTTCGACGCCGCCCTTGTCGCATTCGTCGAGCAGCATCGCGACGATCTGTTTGGCGCTGCCGTCGCAGAAGAGCTGACCGAGCGTCTTTTCATGCCAGGCGATGCCGTGCCGGTCGACCAGAGCGATGAAATCATGCTGGGTGTAGCGGCGCAGCGCGGACTTGGCGAAATGCGGGTTGGCGGAGAGGTAGCGGTCGGGCGCGATGCCGAGATTGGTGAAGTTGCAGCGCCCGCCGCCGGAGATCAGGATCTTTTTCCCGACCTGATCGGCATGGTCGATCAGCAGCACGCGCCGCCCGCGCTGGCCGGCGGTGAGCGCACACATCAGGCCGGCTGCACCTGCGCCGAGGATGATGGCGTCGTAGGAAGAGGAACCCTGAATCACCGTTCGCCCTGAGCTTGTCGAAGGGCAGTCCTTCTACTGGACCGCGCGAAAAGAAGAACGGTGCTTCGACAGGCTCAGCACGAGCGGGTGGGGATTATCGCAGTTTCGCGATCGACAGGCCGTCTTCCTTGGCGCGGTCCTTGACCGATTCCTCGCTGCGGGTCAGCGCCTTGGCGATGGCTTTCAGCGCCATGCCCTTCTTCGCCAGCGTGTGCAGCTTCTGGATTTCGTCCTGCCGCCAGGGTTGGCGGTGGCGTTCGAACTTGCCGTCGGCCATCAGGCGTAGGGGGGCTGATGGCGGCCCGTCGCCGACTGGGTGAAGATTTCGCAGCCGTCCTCGGTAATGCCGATCGAATGTTCAAACTGCGCCGAGAGCGAGCGGTCGCGGGTGACCGCCGTCCAGCCATCGTCGAGCAGCTTCACGTCGGGGCGACCGATGTTGATCATCGGTTCGATCGTGAAAAACATGCCGGGACGCAGTTCGGGGCCAGTGCCGGGACGACCGACATGAACGACTTCGGGCGCATCGTGGAACACGCGGCCAAGGCCGTGGCCGCAGAAGTCGCGGACGACGCCGTAGCGGTGTTTCTCCGCATGGCGCTGAATCGCGTGGCCGATATCGCCCATGGTGTTGCCGGGCTTGGCCATTTCGATGCCGATCATCAGGCATTCATAGGTGACATCGACCAGACGCTTCGCCTTCAACGGGACGTCGCCCACCAGATACATGCGGCTGGTATCGCCGTGCCAGCCGTCGAGCAGGGGCGTCACGTCGATATTGACGATGTCGCCGTCCTTCAGCGTCTTGTTGCCCGGAATGCCGTGGCAGACGACATGGTTGATGCTGATGCAGCAGCTGTGCGTATAGCCGCGATAGCCCAGCGTCGCGGGGACCGCGCCGCCGTCGAGCATGCGCTGACGCACGAAATCGTCGAGTTCCGCTGTGGTCACGCCGGGCACGACATGGGGGACGAGCGCGTCGAGGATCTCGGCGGCGAGCCGACCTGCGGCGTGCATGCCGGCAAAGCCCTCGGGCCCATAGAGTTTGATCGCCCCGTCGCGGGCGAAGTTCGTGTCGGCGGTTACAGCAACATACTCAGTCATCCCGGCCATATAGGCGAAACTTGCCCGCTTTGCGAGGGGCGCGGGGCGGGTTATGGGCAGGATATGAGCGAGCGCATCTGGACAGCCGGGCTGGTGGTGATCGGGGACGAGATCCTGTCGGGGCGGACCCAGGACAAGAATGTCGCGCAGATCGCGGTGTGGCTCAACGTGCAGGGCATCCGCCTGTCCGAAGTGCGCGTGGTGCCCGATGTGCAGGAGCGGATCGTCGAGGCGGTCGATGCGATCCGCACCCGCTACGATTATTGCTTCACCACCGGCGGGATCGGGCCGACGCATGACGACATCACGGTCGATGCGATTGCGGCGGCTTTGGGTGTTCCGGTGGTGGTGCACCCGGAGGCGCGCGCGACGCTGGAGCGCTATTACGAGACGCGCGGCGGGCTGACCGAGGCGCGGCTGCGGATGGCGCGGGTGCCGGAGGGCGGCGAGCTGATCCCCAACCGCATGTCGGGCGCGCCGGGCATAAGGGTCGGCAATGTCTTCATCATGGCCGGGGTACCGCACATCACTGCGGGCATGCTCGACGCGCTGACCGGCACGTTGGAAGGCGGGCAACCAGTTGTGAGCGGGACGATCGGTTGCTGGGTCGCGGAGAGCGAGGTCGCGGACATATTGCGCGCGACCGAGAAGGCGCATGAAGGCGTGGCGATCGGCAGCTACCCGTTCTTCCGCGAGGGGCGGGTGGGGGCAAATTTCGTGGTTCGCGCGACCGAGATGGCGGCGGTCGCGGCGTGCCTGGCGGACCTGACCGCGCAACTGGAGGCGACCGGGCGCGCAGTGGTGCAGGGCGGGATCTAACTTATCCTCCCCCGCCAGGGGGAGGTGGCGCCGAAGGCGACGGAGGGGGCGGACGGCTGCGCACCCTAGACGTGTGTGCTTCCTCCCCCTCCGTCATGCTTCGCATGCTACCTCCCCCTGGCGGGGGAGGATAGAAGCGGTCCCGCCACCTATTCGACGAACGCCCCTTGCCCTAGCGCGCTGTGCTGATAGGCTAATACAGTCGCGAGTCACAGGGGATTTCCATGACGATGAAACAATGGGTTACGGCGCTTGCGCTGGCCGGGGCGGCACTGCCGCTGGGGTTGGCCGCGAGTCCGGCGGCGGCGCAGAGCGCGCCTGCGAAGCTCAAGGTCGAGATGCAGTACTACACGCTCGACAATGGTCTGCGCGTGGTGCTGGCCAAGGACACGCTGAGCCCGACGGTTACCGTCGGCGTCTATTACGGCATCGGATTCCGCATCGAACCGCGCGAGCGCACCGGCTTTGCGCATCTGTTCGAGCATCTGCTGTTCCAGGGATCGAAGAACGCGCCCAAGGGCGTGCATATCAGCACGATCAGCAATGCCGGCGGCGTGCTGAACGGGTCAACCCGCTACGACTTCACCAATTATTTCGAAGTGGTGCCGTCGAACGCGCTGGAGCGGATGCTGTGGCTCGAGGCGGATCGCATGGCGAGCCCGGTGATCAACGACGAGGTGCTGAAGAACCAGCAGGGCGTCGTCGGGAACGAGGTCAAGGTCAACGTCCTCAACCAGCCCTACAGCACCTGGCCGTGGATCGACCTGCCGATGCTGGCCAATACCAACTGGTATAACAGCCATAACTTCTACGGCGAGCTGAAGGAGATCGAGGCGGCGACCGTCGAAGATGCCAAGCAGTTCTTCGACAGCTTTTACAAGCCGTCCAACGCCGTGCTCGTGGTGGCGGGAGACATCGATTATGCCGCGACCAAGGCGATGGTCGAGAAATATTATGGCTGGATGCCCAAGGCGCCGCCGGTCAAGCTGCCCGACATCAGCGAGCCGCGCCAGACTGCGGAGAAATATCGCGCGCGTACCGACGCGCTCGCGCCCAAGCCGGGCTGGGCCGCAGGCTATCACGTCCCCGCGCGCGGCACGCCCGAATGGTATGCGATGGGCCTGATCGACCAGATGCTGGTCAAGGGCAATGACAGCCGCCTGTATCGCAAGCTGGTCGCCGAGACGGGGATTGCGGGCGAAGTGGGCGGGGGCATCAACTTCCCGCTGGGCAACATGTTCAACTATCAGGGGCCGATGCTGTGGAGTTTCAACTTCACGCATGACGCCAATCGCAGCCGCGACGAGATCAAGGCGGCGGTCGATGCGGTGATCGAGGAACTGCGCACCAAGCCCGTGTCCGCCGAGGAGCTGACGCGCGCGCGGACCAAGATGCGTTCGTCGCTCTATTCGACGATCGACGGGACCGGGCGGATCGGCCTCATCGACCTGCTCGCGGTCTATGCGCTGTTCGACAATGACCCGAACAAGGTCAACGTCCTTGAGGACGGGTTCGCCAAGGTGACGCCCGAACTGATCCAGAAGACGGCGCAGGAATATCTGCGCCCGACCAACCGCTCGATCTATGTCATCGACCCCGGTGCGGCCCAGCCCGCCGCACCCGCTCAGCAAGGAGGCAAGTGAGATGCGCCGCATGATCGCAAGCCTGACGGCTGCCGCCCTGCTCGCCGCGCCGGTCGGCGTCGCCGCGCAGGAGCTTCCCACGACCCCGCCGCCGATCCCCGCGCCCAAGGCGTTCACGGTGCCGGCGAGCGAGACCTATGTCCTGGCCAACGGGATGAAGGTGACGCTGATCCCCTATGGCGTCGTGCCCAAGGCGGTGGTGTCGCTGCAGACCTATACCGGGTCGATCAACGAGGGGCCGGACACCTGGCTCGCCGGGCTGACGCTCGACATGATGCGTGAAGGCGCCGCGGGGATGACCGCAGCGCAGATCGCGCAAAAGGCCGCCGAGATGGGCGGCCAGCTGTCGGTCGGGGCGGGCACCACGAGTTCGGGGCTGTCGCTCGGCATCCTGTCGGAGCGGACCACCGATGCGATTGGCCTGATCGCCGATGTCGCGCAGCGACCGAGCTTTCCCGAGGGCGAGCTGGCGCGGGTCAAGGCGAACTGGAACCGCCGCCTCGCCATTGCGCTGACCCAGCCGGGGACGCTGGCCAATGCGGCGATGACGCGGGCCTATTACGGCACCGACCACCCCTATGGCCGGGTGCTGCCGACCCCGGCGCAGTTCAGCGCCTATGACGCCGCCAAGCTGAAGGCGTGGCATGCGGCGAATTTCGGGGCGAAG